>NZ_QTKI01000373.1:0-4877 GCF_010820945.1 Rhodopseudomonas sp. BR0C11 | reverse complement strand
GCGCCACCACCGGCCCGAGCCGCAGCAACCACCACGCGCTCCAGCCGGTTTGATCGAGTGACGGCGGCAGCGCACGTTCGAGCCCCCGCGCCCACAGATCGACGGCGGCCAGCATCGCAAGGGCACTGAAGACGTACCAAGTCGCAACCGACAGCGGCAGCGGCAGCGCCCACTCCGGTTTGGGGAAGCCGTCGAGCGGATGGGCGAACGGTCCCATCAGCAGCGCGAACGTCGGTGGGTAGTGATAGGTCCAGCCGTGATGATCGGCGACTTCATACAGCGGATAGCCGGTCCACACGGCCCACGCCGCACGGAAGAACACCTGCACGTCGCCGAAGCCCTGCACCGCAGAGCGCTTCACCACGACAGGCAGATAGATGCACAGCGCCGCCGCGACAGTGGCGATCAGCACGATCTCGTACCAGCGAAGCTGTCGCAGGCGCGGTGCAAATTGCGAATGCAAGGCAGGATGTCTCCTCAGCCGCCGCTGAGCACATGGCCGCAGCGGTCTGGCGGAACCGTGGCACTAGACCAGCATACGTGCAGGGCAGCCAAAACCCTCGCGCGCCGCCCGTGGACGATAGCGGCGAAAACCGCCAAAGTCGGACACGTTTGCAGGTGTTGCACCGTGATTCCGGCGGTCCCGCGTCGGTGCCGTTTCGCGCCGTTGCGGGGAAACAAAGAGAAACAGATGATCCGAGATTGGCTCGACCTTCCGCCGTTTGGAACCTTCGCGACGCTGGCGCTGCTGTACTACGGCGTCGCCGCCGTACTGATCGTGGTGGTGTTCGTCTCGCCGCTGCGCGGACCGATCGCGCGATTGCAGGGCGTGGTGGCGCCGTTCTTCTCGTCGGTCGCAGTGCTGTTCGGATTGCTGACCGGCTTCCTCGGCTACGATGTCGCCGAACGCAATCGCCAGGCGTCGCGCGCCGTGCAGACCGAGGCCGGCGAACTGCAGAACGTCTATACGCTCAGCGTCGCCTCGGTCTCAGACATGCAAGCCATCCGCGTTGCGCTGAAAGCCTATGTGGCGTCGGTGCTCAAGGACGAATGGCCGACGGTGAACGGTTTCGCCGCGCCGCGTACCAGCCTCGCCTACGATCAGATGCTGACTGAAATCAGCTCACCGGCGATCACCCGCGATTCCGGCGCGGCGGTGCATGTGGCGCTGCTCAGCTCCGCGGTGCGGGCCGGCACCTCACGCAATACCCGGATCAGCCTGTCGATCGATCGCACCAGCGACCTGAAGTGGATCTCCGTTCTGCTCCTCGGCGTGATCACCCAAATCGCGATCGCGCTGGTGCATCTCGATAAACCGCGTGCGATGTCGGCTGCGCTTTCGGTCTTCGCCACCGGCGCGATCGTCGCACTCGGGCTGATCGCGCTGCAGGAGGATCCATTCAGCGGCGTGTTCCAGGTGTCGGCAATCCCGCTTGAGCACGTGCTGTCGCTGCCGGATACGCCCGAACTACCTCCCAACGCGACGCCAGCTCCGTCACCTCAAAAACCATGAGGTGCGGCACTCGCGTCGCTTTGCAATTCTGCTGAGTTGATCGCGTGCGGCAGCCGGCTCAGCCCTGCCCGGGCGCGACGCCGATCCGCTTGATTTCCCACTGCAGCTCGACGCCGGACTGCGCCTTGACGCGGGTGCGAACGGTCTCGCCCAGCGTCTCGATATCGGCAGCAGTGGCCTCGCCGGTGTTGATCAGGAAATTGCAGTGCATCTCCGACACCTGCGCGCCGCCGATTCTGAGGCCGCGACAGCCGGCGGCATCGATCAGGCGCCACGCGCTCTGGCCGGGCGGATTCTTGAAGGTCGAGCCGCCGGTCTTCTCGCGGATCGGCTGCGCCAGCTCGCGATGCGCCTGCACCTCGTTCATCTTGGCGCGGATGTGATCCGGCGTCGCCGGCGTGCCGCGCAGCCGCGCCGAGGTGAAGATCAGCGCAGGATCAGCTCCGCTGTGGCGATACGAAAACAGCATCGCGGCGTTGTCGAACAGTTTGCGCGTGCCGCTGCGATCATACGCGGTGGCGTCAATCAGCACGTCCTTGGTCTCGCGGCCGTTGGCGCCTGCGTTCATCCGCAGCGCGCCGCCGATTGAGCCGGGAATGCCGTAGTAAAATTCCAGTCCGCCGAGCTGAGCCGCGGCCGCGGTTTCGGCCACGCGCTTGTCGAGCGCGGCGGCTCCGGCATGAACGACCTCACCCTCGACGCGATGCTCGCCGAAGCCGCGCGGCGACAGCCGGATCGCGACGCCCGGCAGCCCGCCGTCACGCACGATCAGGTTGGAGCCGAGCCCGAGGCACATCACCGGAATCTCGGCCGGCAGCCGTGACAGGAAGTAACCGAGATCATCTTCGTCGGCCGGCGTGAACAGCACCTGCGCCGGCCCGCCGACACGAAACCAGGTCAGCGGCGCCAGCGGCTCGTTGCCGAGCAGCCGCCCGCGCAGCTCCGGCATCGCGGCTTTCAGGTCGGGCGTGAGATCGGGAAAACTCATACGTTTACGGCCACAAACGTGGATGGCCGGGCCGAGCCCGGCCATGACGAAGATTCAACGTCCGGCCAGAACAACATCAACCGAGCGCCTTCAGTTCGCCGGGCAGTGCGTAGGCCCATTGGGTGATGTTGCCGGCCCCTAAGCAGACGACGTAGTCGCCGCTGTGGGCGAGGCCGGCGACGACGCCAGCGAGCGACGCGGAATCCTGCAGCGCGACGACGTCGCGGTGGCCATGGGCGCGCAGGCCGAGCACGAAGTGATCGCGGTCGATGCCTTCGATCGGCGCCTCGCCGGCCGGATAGACGTCGGCGACGATCACCGCATCGGCATCGTTGAAGCAGGTGCAGAATTCTTCGAACAGCGATTGCAGCCGGCTGAACCGATGCGGCTGCACCACGGCAATCACCTTGCCCGCGGTCGACTGCCGCGCCGCCTTCAGCACCGCGGCGATCTCGACCGGATGGTGGCCGTAGTCGTCGATGACGGTGACGCCGTTCCATTCGCCAGTCTTGGTGAAGCGACGGCGCACGCCGCCGAACGCCGCGAGCGCCTTGCGGATGGTGTCGTCGGACAGACCAAGTTCATGCGCCACGGCGATCGCCGCGGTGGCGTTGAGCGCGTTATGACGACCCGGCATCGGCAGCTTGAGATCGGCGATCTCGTGCGCGGTACCAGCCTTGCGATCGCGGAACGCGACCTTGAAGGTCGAGCCGCCGCCGCTGGCCGCAAGATCAAGCAGCCGCGCATCGGCCTGCGGGTTCTCGCCGTACGTGATGATGCGGCGGTCTTCGATCTTGCCGACCAGCGTCTGCACCACCGGATGATCGATGCACATCACTGCGAAGCCGTAGAACGGCACGTTCTCGACGAAATTGCGGAAGGCGTCCTGCACCGCGTCGAAGGTCTTGAAGTGATCGAGATGCTCGGGATCGACGTTGGTGACGATCGCCACATCGGCCGGCAACTTGAGGAAGGTGCCGTCGCTCTCGTCGGCTTCGACCACCATCCAGTCGCCGCCGCCGAGCCGCGCATTGGTGCCGTAGGCGTTGATGATGCCGCCGTTGATGACGGTCGGATCGAGATCGCCGGCGTCGAGCAATGCTGCCACCATCGAGGTGGTGGTGGTCTTGCCGTGGGTGCCGGCGATGGCGACGCAGCTCTTCAGCCGCATCAGCTCCGCCAGCATCTCGGCGCGGCGCACCACCGGAATTCGCTGCGCGCGCGCCGCGAGCAGTTCGGGGTTGTCGCGCTTGATCGCGGTCGACACCACCAGCACGTCGGCGCCCTTGATGTTGTCGGCCTGGTGGCCGACGTGGATCTGGATGCCCTTCTCGCGCAGCCGGTTGACGTTGGCGCTTTCCGACGCGTCGGAGCCCTGCACGGTGTAGCCGAGATTGCACAGCACCTCGGCGATGCCGCTCATGCCGATACCGCCGATCCCGACGAAGTGGATAGGTCCGATATGGCGCGGCAATCTCATGGGGAGGGTCTCTATCGTTGCTGGTCGTGCCCGGATGGTCACGGGCATTTCCGATTCAGGGTCACTTCATGCAAGACGGGGATGGCCGGGACAAGTCCGGCAAATGCGCCGTTGCGAGGTTTTCGTCCGCCCGGCCTTAGACCTTCGCGACCCGTCCGACCACGTCGGCGAGGCGTTCGGCGGCGTCCAGACGGCCAATTTGGCGCGCTGCGGCGGCCATTTGGGCCAATTTGGCCGGATCGGCGGCCAGCGCGGTGATCTCGGCCGCCAGCCGGTCCGGGGTAAAATCCGGTTGAACGATGCGCAGCGCGCCGCCGGCCGCGGTTAGCACGCCGGCATTGGCGAACTGGTCCTGGTCGAGCGCGCCCGGCAGCGGCACCAGGATGCCGGGCCGGCCGATCGCCGCGAGTTCAGCCACCGTCCCCGCACCGGAGCGCGACACCACGAGCTGGCTCGACGCCAGCCGCTGCGGCAGATCGGTGAAAAACGGCGCCAGCTCGCAATTCAGCTGCAGTCGGTCGTACACCGCACGGACCCGGCCCATGTCCTCGTCGCGGACCTGCTGGGTCAGCACCAGCCGGCGCAGCAGCGCCGAATCCAGTTTCTCCAGCGCCGGCGGCACGATGTCGGCCATCACCCGGGCGCCCTGGCTGCCGCCGAACACCAGCACCCGCAGCGGACCGCCAACGGTCGGCGGGTCGTAGGCAACGGTCGCGGCGTCGGCGACGGCTGGACGAATCGGATTACCGGTGTTGGTGATCTTGGAGGCGAGCGCCGGCCAGGCGGTCTCGTGGCCGGGAAAACCGGTGGCGATAGCGTCGACCCGCGGCGCCAGAAAGCGATTGGCGCGGCCCATCACCGCGTTCTGCTCGTGGATCAGCGTCGGCACTCGGCGC
>NZ_QTKI01000372.1:0-4881 GCF_010820945.1 Rhodopseudomonas sp. BR0C11 | reverse complement strand
CGGCTCGCCGTCGATCGGGATCAGACCCTTGCCTTCCTTGCCGGTCGACTCGGCGATCAACTGCTCGGCCCAGGCGCCGAAATCCGCGATCGCCTTCGACGACGTGATCGTCACCTTGTCGCGGCCTGCGAGCCCGGCGCAGCCCATCACTAGACCGAGCTGCACCGCGGGGTTCTGCTGCGGCGGCACGTCGGTGCCGCAGGAGCGGACCATCGCGAGCGTGGTGTCGAGCAGCTTGGCAATGTCGAGGCCCGCGGCCGCAGCCGGCACCAGGCCGAACGGCGACAGCACCGAGTAGCGTCCGCCGATGGTCGGATCGCCGTGGAAGATCTTGGCGAACTTCTGCTCGGTCGCGACCTTCTCCATCGACGAGCCGGGATCGGTGACGGCGACGAAGTGGCGACCGGCCTGATCGGCGCCGATCGCTTCGGTGACGCGCGCGAAGAAGTAAGCCTTCATCACGTTCGGCTCGGTGGTGCCGCCGGACTTCGACGACACGATGAACAGCGTCGAGTCGAGCTTGACGCTGGCTTCGAGCGCCCGGACCTGCGCCGGATCGGTCGAGTCCAGCACGTGCAGCTTCGGGAAACCGTCCTGCCGCGGGAAGGTCTCGGCGATCACTTCGGGGCCGAGGCTGGAGCCGCCCATGCCGAGCACCACCGCATCGGTGAAGCCCTGGCTCTTCACCCACTTGGCGAAGTCCTGATACTCGGTGAGCTTGGTCTTGGCGACCGACGGCGCGTGCAGCCAGCCGAGCCACTTGGCTTCGTCGTGATCGGTCCACACGGCTTCATCACGCGCCCAGATCTTGCGGATCTTGCCGGCGCTGCGCCACGCTTCGGTCTGCTGCTTGACGCTGTTGCCGAGTTCGCCCGGCAGCGACAGCGTCTGCTTGCCGACGCGGCCGGCCAGCACGGTCTCCCGCTTGAACGCCACCGCGCCGAGCAGCTTGTCGAACGCATCGGCAAACAGCTGCACGCCTTCGGTGACCAGCTTGTCGGTGATCGCATCGAGCGACACGCCGGCACTGGCGAGGCCCTTGATCACCGCGCGGGCGTCGTCGATGTCCTTCTCCAGGCTGTCCTTCGGCTTGCCGTGATCGCGGAAGGCGTCGAGCGTCGCCGGCGGCACGGTGTTGACGGTGTCCGGGCCGATCAGCTCTTCAATGTACAGCACATCGCTATAAGCCTTGTTCTTGGTGCCGGTGGAGGCCCACAGCAGCCGCTGCGGCTTGGCTCCGCAGGCTTCGAGCTTCGCCCACCGGTCGCCGCTGAACAGCCGCTTGTAGTCCTGGTAAGCGAGCTTGGCGTTGGTGATCGCCACTTGGCCCTTCAGCTCTTCCAGCCGCTCCTTTTCGGACGGATCGTTCGCCTTGGCGATTTTGTCGTCGAGCGCGGCATCGACCGCGCTGTCGATGCGGCTGATGAAGAAGCTGGCGACGCTGGCGACATGCGCCGGATCACCACCGGAGGCGATCAACGCTTCGAGGCCGGCGATGTAGGCCTCGGCGACCTGGACATAGACCTTCTGCGAGAACAGCAGCGTGACGTTGACGCTGATGCCCTTGGAGACGAGCTGCTTGATCGCGGGCAGGCCTTCGCGGGTCGCCGGCACCTTGATCATCAGATTTTCGCGACCGACCGCGCGCCACAGCCGCTCGGCTTCCGCCAGCGTGCCCTTGGGGTCGAGCGCCAGATAGGGCGAGACTTCGAGGCTGACGAAGCCGTCACGGTGCTCGAGCTTGTCGTAAACCGGACGCAGCACGTCGGCGGCGTTTTGGATGTCTTCGACGGCGAGCGTCTCGTAGAGATCGCCGACCGAGCGGTCGCCCTTCTTCAGCGCCTCGCCGATCGCGCCGTCATATTCGTCGGTCGCGCCGATCGCCTTTTCGAAGATCGAGGGATTGGACGTGACCCCCTTCACCCCGTCGGTCTCGATCAGTTTCTTCAGGTCGCCCTTGGCGATAAAGCCGCGGGCCAGGAAATCCAGCCAGATCGCCTGGCCGTGTTTTTCGAGCGCTTTGACGGGATTCATGGTGCCTTGTCTGCTGGTTCGGTGCGATGACGGCCTCGCTCGCATTTCCGTCCGGGGATCGAGGCTTGTCAACACGTCCTGACCGGCGCCTTGCACGCCGGCCGATTACCGCCCAATGCGAAGATGACGTCTGAACCGGCAAACGGTTCCCTGACGCCAATCTATCGCAGGGATGTGATGCCAGGATTACAGGCGAAACCAGGCGAAATTCGCTCTTTAGCGCTCGAGATCGGCCTTCGCCAAATCCCACAGCAGCGCATACGTCCCGGCCGCAATCAACTCCGCGCCGGCGGCGGCAATCGCGGTCTCGAACCGGCCGGCAAGCGCCGCCTGGACAGCCGCAGCGCTGGTGCCGTCGATCAGCACGAACCAGTCTGACGCGCCGGGGCTGGTGATGCCGGGCGGATCGGTCAGCGGCCTCGACAGTGTCGGATCATTTTCGAGCAGGTGCATCGAAATGATGCCGTCAAGGGGCAACGGATCGAGCTTGGCCGACAGCCCGGTGCGCAAGGCGTCCTCCCGGCCCGCGACGGGACGGATGCGGACGAGACCAAGCACCGCGCCGCGGCCCTGGCCACGGCTCAGCGTGATCCGTGCGACTCCCCGGATCATGTTCTTGAATTTGGCGATATTGCGTTTCGACCACTCGGTCTGATTGGCGAGCGCCGTTCGATATGCATCGCTGCTCAGCACGTCGAAGCGCTCGGTCGAATACAGCCCGAGATATTTCGGCGTCGCTTCGAGCGCGACGTAGCGGCGCGCCTCGACGAAGCCCTCGATCGCGACTCGCTCGGCAATGTGTTCTCGGTCGTACCAGCGATTGAAATCGGCCTCGTCCTCCGGCGCGATGTCCATCGAGGTCAGCAGCATGCCTTGTCCGGCAATCGGCATCGGATGTCCTTTGAGTTGCTATTGGGGGAGCTTGCGCCGCTTGCCCGTCTTGACGGCGTCGCGCGGCTTCAACGTGGTCTGGTGGGGCGCGAGCAGCCGGCCGTCCTCGGCGTGAAGCTCGAGCTTCTTGACTGGCCTGCCGTGCTCGACGTCGACAAGGACGGTCGCGATCTCGGTGGGATGGGCGTCGAATTCTTCGCTCCATTGCCGCAGCGCGACCAGCACCGGAAACACACCGCGGCCTTTCGGGGTGAGCACATATTCGTGATAGGCGCTGCCGTCCGATGCTGGCGCCAGCTCCAGGATGCCGTGTTCGATCAGCGCGCGCAGCCGCACCGACAGGATGTTCTTGGCGAGGCCGAGTCGCGCCTGAAATTCGTTGAATCGCCGCACGCCGAACAGCGCCTCGCGAATAATCAGCAGCGACCACCAGTCGCCGATCGCGTCCAGTGCGCGCGCCACCGGGCAGGCGTCGTTCTCGAAGCTGGTTCGCTTCACCATGGTGAGACCGTCCCGATCACGCTGTTGTGTGGTTGCATTATAAAACTATCTGGCGTAAGTGCCAATCAGTTTAAACATGCAACCAGACGAGGCGAGCATGAGACTGAGCGGCAAGACGGCCTTGATCACCGGCGGCAACAGCGGCATCGGTCTTGCGACTGCCAAGCTCTTCGTGGCCGAAGGCGCACGCGTGACGATCACCGGCCGTGATCGGGCGAGGCTGGATGCGGCCGCGCACGAGCTCGGCGCGCAGGCGCTCGCGGTCGAGGCCGACGTCACCGACATCGCGGCGATCGAGAACGCGGTCGCCCGCGCGGCGGAGCGGTTCGGCAAGCTCGATATCGTGTTCGCGAATGCGGGTATCCCCGGCGCGACGCCGCTCGGCGGCACCTCGCTGGCGGCGTTCGAGCAGGTGATCCGCACCAATCTGACGGCGGTGTTCTTCACCGTGCAGGCTGCGCTGCCGTATCTGAACGACGGTGCCTCGATCATTCTCAACGGTTCGGTGATCTCGGTGCTCGGCAATCCGGGCTTTGCGGCCTACGCGGCGAGCAAGGCCGGGCTGCGCGGAATGGCGCGGGTGATGGCTTCCGAACTGTCGCCGCGCAACATCCGCGTCAACGTGGTGGCGCCGGGCGGCGCGCGGACACCGATCTGGAAGGACGCCGCGCCGACCGATCAGGCGATGGCGGTGCTCGAACAACGCATCGCGGCGGCGACGCCGCTCGGCCGGATCGCCGAGCCGGAGCATATCGCCAAGACCGTGCTGTTTCTCGCCTCCGACGATGCCGCCCACATCCAGAGCGCCGAAATTTTCGTCGATGGCGGTGCCACCGGATCTCCCGCGGGCGTGCCGGCGTTTCGCGTCTGACGCGCGGCCTCAGCCGGCGATCTTCGCTGCGACGTCGGTGATTCCGGCGATCACCGCGTCGCGGATGCCGGGGTCGTAGAGCAGGTGGCCGGCGGTATCGATGGTGCGCAGCTCGGCCTCCGGCCATCGCGCCGCGAGGCGCTGCGCGGTGGACGGTGGGCACAAGAGGTCGTAGCGGCCCTGCACGATCACGCCTGGAATGCCGGCGAGCTTTGGTGCATCGCGCAGCAGCTGGTCCGGCTCCAGGAAACAATCATGGGCGAAGTAGTGCGCCTCCATGAACGGCGTCATCGGCAGCGACCCGTTGCCTGTCAGCGCGGCGCGGTCGAGCCGCGTCCGCCGCGGCGAGACGGTCGAAAGAATGCCTTCGGTCTCTCCCCAGGCGCGCGCCGCGGGCGCATGCACGGCGGGATCTGGATCGAGGATCCGGCGCCAATAGGCGCCGAGCGGATCGGCGCGCTCGGCTTCGGGAAGCACGCTCAGGAAGTCTTCGTTGAGCGCCGGATAGAACCGCGGCAGCGTCGACAAAAACGCGGTTTCGAGCTCCGCGCGCGTGCCCAGAAACGTCGCGCGCAGCACCAGGC
>NZ_QTKI01000371.1:0-4888 GCF_010820945.1 Rhodopseudomonas sp. BR0C11 | reverse complement strand
ACCCCGCTGAACCTGTCGGATGCGCAGAGCCATCCGGCGTTCTCGTTCCGCCCGGAAACCGGCGAAGAAATTTACCACTCGTTCCTCGGCGTGCCGATCCTGCGCGCGGGCAACACACTTGGCGTGCTGGTGGTGCAGAACCGCGCCAAGCGCACCTATGTCGAGGAAGAGGTCGAGGCGCTGCAGACCACCGCGATGGTGCTGGCCGAGATGATCGCCTCCGGCGAATTGTCGGCGCTGGCCCAGCCCGGTGCGGAGCCGGCGGCGCGGCACTCGATCCACAAGACCGGTGCGGTGTTGTCGGACGGCATCGCGCTCGGCCATGTGGTGCTGCACGAGCCGCGCGTCGTCATCACCAATTACATCGCCGAAGACCTGCCGAAGGAAATCAAGCGGCTCGACGCGGCGCTGGCCAAGCTGCGCTCCGACCTCGACCGGATGCTGGAGCGGGGCGACTTCGCCGAGGGCGGCGAGCACCGCGACGTGCTCGAAGCCTACCGGATGTTCGCCAACGACCATGGCTGGTCGCACAAGCTGCACGAGGCGGGCGCCACCGGCCTCACCGCCGAAGCAGCCGTCGAACGCGTGCAGTCGGACACCCGGGCGCGGATGCTGCGCTCGACCGATCCTTACTTGCGCGACCGGCTGCATGATCTGGAAGACCTCGGCCACCGCCTGATGCGCCAGCTCGTCGGGCAGGACCATGCGCCGTCGCGCGAGCAATTGCCCGACAACGCCATCCTGATCGCACGGTCGATGGGCCCGGCGGCGCTGCTCGATTACGACCGCAAGCGGCTGCGCGGTCTGGTGCTGGAAGAAGGCACTGCCAATTCGCACGTCTCGATCGTGGCGCGCGCCCTCGGTATCGCGGCGATCGGCGAGGTGCCGAATGCGCCGGGTATCGCCGATCCGGGCGACGCGATCATCGTCGATGCCACCTCGGGCTCGATCTATGTCCGCCCGTCGGCCGAAATCGAAGCCGCTTATGCGGAGCGGGTGCGCTTCCGCGCCCGTCGGCAGGCGCAGTATTCGGCGCTGCGCGATCTGCCCTGCGCCACCAAGGACGGCCAGCCGATCGATCTGATGATCAACGCGGGCCTGACCATCGACCTGCCGCACATCGAAGACACCGGCTCGTCGGGCATCGGCCTGTTCCGCACCGAGCTGCAGTTCATGGTCGGCCAGAGCCTGCCGCGCTCGTCCGATCAGCTCGCGCTATATCGCGCCGTGCTCGATGCCGCCGGCACCAAGCCGGTGACCTTCCGCACCCTCGACATCGGCGGCGACAAGGCGCTGCCCTACATGGCGACGGTGGTTGAGGAAAATCCGGCGCTGGGCTGGCGCGCGATCCGGCTTGGGCTCGACCGGCCCGGCCTGCTGCGCAGCCAGATCCGGGCGATGCTGCGCGCCGCCGCCGGTCGTTATCTGCGGGTGATGTTCCCGATGATCTCGGAGGTAGCCGAATTCGATGCCGCCAAGAGCATCATCGAGCGTGAACTGACTTATCTGCGCCAGCACGGCCACACTTTGCCGGAGCGCGTCGACGTCGGCACCATGCTGGAAGTGCCGGCACTGTTGTATCAGCTCGACGAGCTGTTCAAGCGCGCCGACTTCGTCTCGGTCGGCTCCAACGATCTGTTCCAGTTCCTGTTCGCGGTCGATCGCGGCAACTCGAAAGTGTCGGAGCGGTTCGACACGCTGTCGGCGCCGATCCTGCGGGCGCTACGCGATATCGTCCGCAAGGCCCGGGCGGCGAAGCGGTCGCTGTCGCTGTGCGGTGAGATGGCCTCGCAACCGCTGGCGGCGCTGGCGCTGATCGCGATCGGCTACCGCTCGCTGTCGGTTTCGGCGCTGGCGCACGGCCCGGTGAAGGCGATGATCCTCGGCCTCGACCTCGCCAAGGCCGAGGCGATGATCGGACCGCTGCTCGACGCGCCGGCCGGCAGCGTCTCGATTCGCGACAAGCTGATCGAATTCGCCGAAGCGCATCAGCTCGCCTTGTAGCGACGCGGCTGCCCGCCGCCGCTTGTCGTTTTTCGCGTTCATCCGAGATCGTTCATGTCCACACTGCCCGAAGCCAAGCTCGACGTTCTCCTCGCGCATCATGCCGCGCTCGAAGCGCAGCTGATGGCCCAGGTCGGAGCCGAGGACTACGTCCGCATCACCCGCGAATTGTCGGAGCTCAATCCTCTGGTCGAGGCGGTGAAGAGTTATCGCCAGGTCCGCGACGAACTCGGTGAGATGGACGAGCTGCTCGAAGATCCGGCCACCGAGCCGGAGATGCGGGCGATGGCCGAGGCCGAGCGCGATGCGCTCGACGCTCACCGCGACGAACTGATCCAGCAGATCCGCATCGCGCTGTTGCCGAAGGACGCGATGGACGAGCGCAACGTGATGCTGGAAATCCGCGCCGGCACCGGCGGCGACGAGGCCTCGTTGTTCGCTGGCGACCTGTTCCGGATGTACGAAAAGTTCGCGGCGCTGCAGGGCTGGAACGTCGAAGTGATTTCGGCGAGCGAAGGCACGGTCGGCGGCTTCAAGGAAATCATCGCCGAAGTGAAGGGCCGCGGCGCCTTCGCCAAGCTGAAATTCGAATCCGGGGTGCACCGTGTCCAGCGTGTGCCCGACACCGAAACCCAGGGGCGCATCCACACCTCGGCCGCGACCGTTGCGGTGCTGCCCGAGGTCGAGGACGTCGACGTCGATATCAAGCAGGAAGACCTGCGGATCGAGACGATGCGGGCGCAGGGCGCCGGCGGCCAGCACGTCAACAAGACCGAGTCGGCGATCCGTATCACCCATCTGCCGACCGGCATCGTGGTGATGATGCAGGACAGCCGCTCGCAGCATAAGAACCGCGCCTCGGCGATGAACATCCTGCGCTCGCGGATCTACGACGCCGAGCGGCAGCGGGTCGATGCGGCGCGCTCGGCGGAGCGCAAAGAGAAGGTCGGCTCCGGCGACCGCTCGGAGCGGATCCGCACCTACAACTTCCCGCAAGGGCGCGTCACCGACCACCGCATCAATCTGACACTGTACAAGCTGCCGCAAGTAATGGCCGGCGAAGGCTTGGGCGAGCTGATCGATGCGCTGACCACCGAATACCAGGCGGCGCAGCTCGCCGAGCAGGGCAACGCGGCGTGAGCGACGCTCCGACGATCGCGTCCGCGCGTCGTCGTCTCGCCAGGCAATTCCAGGATGCGGCGATCGAGTCGGCCGCACTCGATGCCCGGCTGCTGGTCGGCGAGGTCACCGGGCTCGATCTCACCGGACTGCTGGTTCAGTCTGAGCGTATCCTGACCGCTCAGGAGTACGCGCGGCTGCAGTCGCTTGCGGCGCGGCGGCTCGGCGGCGAGCCGGTGGCTCGCATCCTCGGCATGCGTGAGTTCTGGGGGCTGCCGTTCGAACTCTCTGCCGACACGCTGGTGCCGCGCCCCGATACTGAGACGATTGTGGAGGCCGCGCTCGCGATCCTGCAGGAGCGAGCCTTACCTGCGCCGCGGATACTGGACATCGGGACTGGGAGCGGCGCGATCCTGCTTGCGCTACTACACGAGCGGCCGGACGCTATCGGCGTTGCCACCGATATCAGTCTCGGCGCTCTAAGCACCGCACGACGGAATGCGCGGCGTCTTGGACTTGCTGATCGCGCCGGCTTCCTCGCCTGCGACTACGCCTCGGCGCTGGAGGGGCCGTTCGACCTGATCGTCTCCAACCCGCCCTATATTCCAGCTAACCAGATTGCGGGGCTTGATCGCGAGGTGCGGGAGCATGATCCGCGCCGGGCGCTCGACGGCGGAGCCGATGGGCTCGATGCCTACCGGAAAATCATCCCCGAATCGGTCCGCCTGTTGCAACCACGAGGCGCCTTGGTGGTTGAAATCGGACAAGGTCAGGAACGCGATGTAAGCGCCCTGATGCAGGCCTCGGGGTTAACCGTCTCTGACCCCTTCCGGCCTGATTTGTCAGGGATTTTCCGGGCGGTGACCGGGCGGCTCGCAGGCCCCTGATATCGGAACAAATTGCAAAAAACCGCTTGGAATATCGACCGAGAGCGACTACGTTCCGCTCCAGATATCGGTCAGAGCGGCTGGCCCCGCGGTGCGGTGTGGGGCATGTTCTTCTCTACGAGAGCCCCTGACCGAAAGGGTTCCATACTGCGGTTTCGATCAAGCGCGATAGGCTGGGGCAGCCGCGCAGCTTTCGACCGCGAAGCGAACGAAAGCCTAAACGATTCACGCTTGAAGAACTCACGCGCGAGAAGCTGAGCCTCGTTGCACAGGCTCGTTGATTTGGTCCGGCTGGCGCAGCACGACCGCCCGCCGGAGTTGGGGAACGCGTCTTTGTTGAACGCGACATACGGCACTAAGCGACCAGAGACTGAAGGGCTGTTCGGAGAGGCGTAGTGCGACCTGCGTCAGGCGCAGCCATGCCTTGCAAAAAGAGGTTCGGTAAGAAGGTAGGACATGAGAAACGGGCAGAACAATAAGCGGCTGCGTAACCGGAATAACGGCGGCAATAATAACAATCGGCGCGGCCAAAACCCGATGACCCGGGTGTTTGAATCGAACGGCCCCGATATCAAGATCCGTGGTACCGCTTCGCACATCGCCGAGAAATACGTTCAGCTCGCCCGCGATGCCCGCTCTTCGGGTGACCCGGTGGCGGCAGAGAACTATTACCAGCACGCCGAGCACTACTTTCGTCTGATCGCGGCAGCCCAGGAGCAGTTCCGGCAGAATCAGCCGCAGCCGCGAATCGACAACGACACGCTGGACAACGACGACGACAGCGAGGGCGATTTCTCCAATTTCGGCGCCGAGCCGGGCCTCGTCCCTGTACAGCAGCCCCAGCCGTACCAGCAGCGCGAGCAGCCGCAGCCTTATCA
>NZ_QTKI01000370.1:0-4898 GCF_010820945.1 Rhodopseudomonas sp. BR0C11 | reverse complement strand
GGTGACGGTGGTGGGGCTGCTGTTCCTGCGCTCGATGCGCGCTACCATCATTGCCGGTGTGGCGCTGCCGCTGTCGCTGATCACCAGCTTCGGCGTGATGTATTTCATGGGCTTCAGCCTCGACAATCTGTCGCTGATGGCGCTGACGATCGGCACTGGTTTCGTTGTCGACGACGCCATCGTGATGATCGAGAACATCGTCCGTCACATGGAGGACGGCGAGAGCCCGATGCAGGCGGCCCTGAAGGGCGCCAGCGAGATCGGCTTCACCGTGATCTCGCTGACGATGTCGCTGATTGCGGTGTTCATCCCGCTGCTGTTCATGTCCGGTCTGGTCGGCCGGATGTTCCGCGAATTCGCGCTGACGCTGACGATCGCGGTCGTCACCTCGGCGATCGTGTCGCTGACGTTGACGCCGATGATGTGTTCGCGGCTGCTCAAGCATGCCCGCGACGAGCGCCAGGTGCCCGGGCTCGCCACCATCACCGCCTGGATCGATCGCGGTGCGGAGGCCTACCACCGCAGCCTGCTGTGGGTGTTGAAGCATCAGCGCGCCACGCTGGTGGTGACGTTCCTGACCATCGCGGCGACGCTGGTGCTGTATGCGATCGCCCCGAAGGGCTTCCTGCCGCTGCAGGACACCGCCTCGATCACCGCGGTGACGGAAGCGGGACCTGCAGTGTCGTTTGCCGAGATGAAGGCGCGGCAGACCGAGACCGCCCAGGCGATCGAAGCCGATCCGGACGTCGTCGGCGTGGTGTCGGTGATTGGTGCCGGCTCGGTCAATCCGACGCCGAATGTCGGGCGGCTGGTGCTGACGCTGAAGCCGCGCGGCGACCGCAAGTCCGACGTCGGCGAGGTGATCGAACGGCTGAAGCAGCGAGTCGCCGGCATTCCCGGCATGACCGTGTACTTCCAGGCCGTGCAGGACGTGCAGATTTCGACCCAGGCCAGCCGCTCGCAGTATCAATACACGCTGACCGCGACCGATGCGGCGCTGCTGTCGCAATGGGCCAATCGGCTGCTCGGTGAACTGCGCCGCGATCCGCTGTTCCGCGACGTCTCGACCGAAGGGCAGGAGGGCGGCCTGCGGGCTGCGCTCGACGTCAACCGCGAACGCGCCGGCCAGCTCGGCGTCAGCGTTCAGGCGATCAACGACACGCTGAACGACGCTTTCGCGCAGCGGCAGATTTCGACGATCTACGGCCAGGCCAACCAGTACCGAGTCGTGCTGGAAGCGATGCCGGTCTATCAGCAGGACCCGTCGATCCTGTCCAAGCTGTATGTACCGGGCAATGCCGGCGCCCAGGTGCCGATCTCGGCGGTCGCCGATTTGAAGCGCACCATCGCGCCACTGGCGATCTCGCACCAGGCGCAGTTCCCATCGGTCGCGATGAGCTTCAATCTCGCGCCCGACGCGTCACTCGGCGAGGCGTTGAAGCGGATCGAAACCATCGAGAAACAGATCGGGATGCCCGGCAGCATCGTCGGCGTGTTCTATGGCGACGCCGCCGAATTCTCCAAGGCGCTCGCCGGCCAGCCGTGGCTGATCTTGGCCGCGATCGTGGCGATCTACATCGTGCTCGGCGTGCTGTACGAGAGCTACATTCACCCGATCACCATTCTGTCTACGCTGCCGTCGGCCGGCGTCGGTGCGATCCTGGCGTTGATGCTGTTCGGCCAGGATCTGTCGGTGATCGGCCTGATCGGCATCATCCTGCTGATGGGCATCGTCAAGAAGAACGCCATCATGATGATCGACTTCGCGCTCGAAGCCGAGCGCGGACAGGGGATGTCGTCCTACGAGGCAATCGTGCAGGCGTGCCGGCTGCGTTTCCGGCCGATCATGATGACGACGCTGGCGGCCTTGTTCGGCGCGCTGCCGCTGGCGGTCGAAAGCGGTACCGGGTCTGAGCTGCGGTTTCCGCTCGGCATCTCGATCATCGGCGGTTTGCTGCTCAGCCAGTTGCTGACGCTGTACACCACGCCGGTGATCTATCTGGCGCTCGACCGCATCAACCGGAAGCTGGAGCGGGCATTGCCGCCGGTCCCGCCGGCGACGCCATCGCCGCCGCTGGCCGGCGCCGGGGAGGGGCTGTAATGGCCTCGATGTCCGACCCGTTCATCCGAAGGCCGGTCGGCACGACGCTGCTGGCGATCGGGTTGTTTCTGGTCGGCATGGTGGCCTATGCGGTGCTGCCGGTGGCGGCGCTGCCGAACGTCGATTTTCCGATGATCATGGTTCAGGCGTCGCGGCCGGGCGCGGCGCCGTCGGTGATGGCCTCGACCGTCGCGGCACCGCTAGAGCGGCGGCTCGGCGAGATTGCCGGGCTCGATCAGATCACCTCGACCAGCTCGCTCGGCAATACCCGCATTCAGTTGCAGTTCTCGATCGGCCGCAACGTCGACAGCGCCGCGCGCGACGTGCAGGCGGCGATCAACGCTGCGGTCAGCGACCTGCCGACCGACCTGCCGACGTTGCCCAAGTTCCGCAAGTTCAACTCCGCGGCGGCGCCGGTCTATATCCTGGCGCTGACCTCCAAGACGATGCCGGCGAGCGCAATCTACGACGTCGCCGACACTGTGTTGGCGCAGCGCATCTCGCAGGTGCCGGGCGTCGGCGACGTCACGGTCTCCGGTGCCGACCAACCGGCGGTGCGGATCGCGCTCAACCCGGTCGCGCTCTCCAACGCCGGCATCTCGACCGACGACGTCCGCACCGCGATCATCAACGCCAATCCGGTCGGCCCGGTCGGCTCGTTCGACGGACCGCGGCTGACCGAAACGCTGTCGACCAATCCGCAGATGCGCACCGCGGAGGAGTTCCGCAGCATCGTCATCAAGAGCGATGCGAACGGCACGGTGCGGCTGTCAGATGTCGCCACCGTCAGCGACGCCACCCGCAACGCCCGCACCATCGCCTGGTACAACAAGCAGCCGGCGGTGATCATCCAGATCACCAAGCAGGGCGACGCCAACGTCATCGAGACCGTCGACCGGGTCAAAGCCCTGCTGCCCGAGCTGAAGCAATGGATTCCAGCGGGTGTCGATATCTCGGTGCTGGCGGACCGCACCGGCACGATCCGCGCCAGCGTCGACGACATGCAGTGGACGCTGCTGGCGACCGCGGTGCTGGTGATGGCGGTGGTGCTGCTGTTCCTGCGCCGGCTGACGCCGACGATCGCCGCCGGCGTGTCGGTGCCGCTGGCGCTGGCCGGGACCTGCGCTGGAATGTGGATCAGCGGGTTTTCGATCAACAATCTGTCGCTGATGGCGCTGGCGATCGCGGTCGGCTTCGTGGTCGACGATGCGATCGTGATGATCGAGAACATGTACCGCAACCTCGAGCGCGGCATGGCGCCGCTGCCGGCGGCGATGGAGGGCGCCCGGCAGATCGGCTTTACGGTGCTGTCGATCAGCCTGTCGCTGGTTGCCGCGTTCGCGCCGCTGATCTTCATGGATGGCCTGATCGGCCGGCTGCTGCGCGAGTTCTCGCTGACGCTGACGTTTGCGATCGTGGTCTCGACCGTGGTGTCGCTCACGGTGACGCCGATGATCTGCGCCCATTACATCCGCGCCGAAGCGTCGCCGAAGCAGACCTGGTTCGATCGCGCGGTCGAAGGCACGCTGAACCGCATTGTGGGCTTCTATGCCTGGACGCTGCGCGGCGTGCTGTCGGTGCCGTGGCTGACCGTTGTGGTGTTCGTTGCCACCATCGCGCTCACGGTGACGCTGTATATCAAGGTGCCCAAGGGCTATTTCCCGATCGACGATTCCGGCTTCATCATCGGTTCGACCCGCGCTTCGGCCGACATCTCGTTCCAGTCGATGCGGACGCTGCAGGAGGAGCTCGCCGACATCGTGATGGCCGATCCGGCGGTGAACGGTGTCGGCTCGGTGCTGGGTGGCGGTGGACCGGGCGCCGGCGGCGCCAATCGCGGCACGATGTTCATCAATCTGAAGCCGACCGCCGAGCGCGAAGGTGTCACCACCCAGATGGTGATTGATCGCCTGCGCCGGCAGCTCAGCCGCGTCGCCGGCATCCGGCTGTTCATGTTCGCCGCGCAGGATCTACGCGGCGGCGGCCGCTCCAGCGAATCCAATTATCAGTACACGCTGAGCAGTCCCGATCTCGACCTGTTGCAGAAATGGGCGCCGATCGTCGCCAAGCGGATGCAGACGGTCGACGGCATCACCGACGTCACCAGCGATCGCGACGACGGCGGCCTGCAGCTCACGCTGTCGATCGACCGCACCATGGCGTCGCGGCTCGGCGTGCGGATTCAGGACATCGACAACGCGCTCAACAACGCGTTTTCACAGCGCCAGATCGCGACGATCTACACCCAGCGCAACCAATATCAGGTGGTGTTGGAGATCGATCCGAACTTCCAGACCGACCCGACCGACCTGAAACGGATCTACGTCGACAGCACCAGCGGCGATCAGGTGCCGCTATCGGCGGTGGTGCACGCCGAGCGGGGGCTGGCGGCGCTGGCGGTCGCCCATACCCAGGGCGTGCCGTCGACCACGGTGTCGTTCAACACGCTGCCCGACGTGCCGCTGCAGGAGGCGACCGCCAACATTCAGCGCGCGGTCGACGAACTGCACATGCCGGAGGGGATTCGCGGCTCGTTCGACGGCAATGCCGGCGATTTCCGCGCCACCTCCAACAAGCAGCCGCTGCTGATCCTGGCGGCGTTCATCGCGATGTACATCGTGCTCGGGGTGCTCTACGAGAGCCTGGCGCATCCGCTGACGATCATCTCGACGCTGCCGTCGGCGGGGTTGGGTGCGCTGCTGGCGCTGCTGGTCACCGGCCCCGAGTTGTCGGTGATCGCTTTCGTCGGCATCATCATGTTTAACGGTATCGTCAAGAAGAACGGGGTCATTATGGT
>NZ_QTKI01000369.1:0-4902 GCF_010820945.1 Rhodopseudomonas sp. BR0C11 | reverse complement strand
GTTCTGTACTGGCTCGACCCCACCCATCTGGTCGCCTTCACCGGCGGCCTGCTGGTGCTCGGCGTCTGGCTGTCGATCTTCTACACGGTGCATTTGCGCGAGCGCGACGACCAGGGCGAACGCAATGCCGGGCTCGTCGTGCTGCTGCTCAACGTCCATGCCTATCTGCTCGGGGCGATCGCGCTGGCGCTGCCGCATTGGGTCGCGGTCGGCATCACGGTCACGGCGGTGATCCTGCTCACCAGCCGCGACTGGCTGCATCGGCTGGTGCGCAAGGTTGATACCCGCGAGATTACCACCGCGGCGCAGTTCCTGATCCTCAGCGGTGTCGTGCTGCCATTGCTACCGGCCGAACCGGTGACCTCGCTGACCAGCATCACGCCACGGCAGGTTTGGCTGGCGCTGACGCTGGTGTCGGCACTGTCCTATGCGAGCTATCTGGCGCAGCGCTATTGGCAGCGCGCCGCGCAGGGGCTGTGGATGGCAGGCCTCGGCGGGCTGTATTCCTCGACCGCCACGACCGTGGTGCTGGCGCGGCAGGCCGCGGTCAGCGAATCGTTCCGCCGCCAGGCGACGGCGGGTATCACGCTGGCGACCGGCATCATGTACCTGCGCATCCTGGTGGTGATCGCGGTGTTCAACATGACGCTGGCGCGCGCATTGGCGGCGCCGATGCTGGGGCTGGCGGCGGTCGCTTTGGCGATCGCAGCGCTGCAATACCTCATCATCAAGGCGCCCAGCGGCGAAGCCACCCAGCCATCGGAGCGCGGGAACCCGCTCGAACTCGGCGCCGCGGCGGTGTTCGCAGCCCTGTTCGTGGCGATCTCGCTGGCCTCGACCTGGGTCAAAACCGAATTCGGCACGCAGGGCATCTACTGGCTGGCAGCGATTGTCGGCTTCTCCGACATCGATCCCTTCGTGCTCAACTTGGCGCAGGGCGGCACCGCGGGAATCGGGGAACATGCGGTGGCGATCGCGGTGCTGATCGCGGCATCGTCCAACAATGTCCTGAAGGCCGCCTACGCGGTGGCGTTCGGCGGCCGGCGCACTTGGCAGAGCGCGGTGATACTGGTGGCCTTGGCGATCGCCGGCGTCGCCCTGGCGGCGTGGCTGGCGAAGATCGCGGCTTGAGCGGCGGCGAGCGCTAGCCGCGCTTCAGCATCGACAGCAGCGACGTGGTCGCTTTGTAGCTCTGCACCGCGTTGTCGCGGAATGCCGGCGTCCAGTTGGTCGCGGTGCGCTCCTCCGCGCTCATGCCCGAATAGGCGTTGAGCAGGCCGAGGCTGAAATCCGCCGGATTGCCGGAGGTCTGGCTCTGCTTCAGCGCGGTGAGGATGCTGGCGCGGTTACGGCCGTCGAGCTCGCGCTTGGCGGCGAACACCTCTTCCTGCGAGAACAGGTCGTCCTTGTTGAGCGAGATCGCCGACAGCGAGCGATTGTCGAGCACCGACAGATCCGCCTGCTGGCCGGTCTTGCGCGCCGGATCGTACACCAGCAGCTTGCCGGCGGCGGTCGCCTGCGCGGCTTGATCGTCGAGCGTGGCACGCGCCTGCTTGGCAACGCTGCCGAAATCCTTCGTGGCCGTGGTGGCGCTGCCGGACGGATAGCGCGCCAGATAGGCCGCCACCGGATCGTTGCTGATGCCGGCCGGGATCTTCGACGGATCGGCCTGCGTCGCCGCCAGGCCCTTGGTGATCGCGGCGCGCTCGGCCTGCCAGGTCGCGGTCGCTTTCTCTTCGCTCGAGGCGCCGTCGAGATAGCTCGCAGCCGCCTTGTATACGGTGCTGTAGTCGCCGATCAGCTTGGCGGTCTGAGTCGCCGGCGACAGCGCGTCGTTGAACTGCGCGATCCGGGTGGTCGCCGCCAACGTCTGCTCGGCGTCGGTGAACCGGCCGCCGGCGTTCGAGGCGATGGCGAACAGCGCCCGGCGGTCGAGCCCGGACAGGTCGATCTTCGGCTTGCCGCTGTCGTCGTACGGCGCGGTGACATTGGCCGCCTTGTAGAGCTTGTCGATCGCGGTGCGGCTGTCGCTGATCACCGCCGAATAATCCTTCGACGAGCCGCTGGCGAGCTGCGCCCGCGCGGCCGCCGACAGCGTCAGCTGCGTCGCCGCATTGCTGCTGGCACCCGGCAGCACATCGTCACCATTGCCGTTCAGGATCGTGGCTAGCGAGGTCTGCGCGCCCGCGGTTCGCGCATAGGCGGCACCGTATTGCGCGTAATTGTTCAAGCCGTTGGTGATGCTGGTCATGGCATTGCGCCCCGCTGCCGAGGAGGACGGTTAAGGAACCGTTACCGCCAGCCAACCTGTCAGGACATGGTTAACGACCGGTTAATTGTTTCGCAATGTTGCTGATCGGTGCAGCTTTTGAGGGGGACGCGGGGCTTCCTCGAGGACACGCCCTCCCCTCAGTCATTCCGGGGCGCTCCGCTTCGCCAAGAGCACTGTCATTCCGGGATGCGTGCGACAGCACGCAGACCCGGAATCTCGCAGTTATCGCAAAGGGTGACGCAGCGAGGCGCGTGGCGGTTGCCGTGCACGACCACATCGGGATTCCGGGTTCGCTCGCTGACGCGAGCGCCCCGGAATGCCCCTGTGGGGTGGAGCGCCAGACGCCGGTACCTGCGCCAAAAGCACCGTCATTCCGGGATGCGTGCGACAGCACGCAGACCCGGAATCTCGCAGTTATCGCAAAGGGTGACGCAGCGAGGGCGTGGCGGGTGTCGTTCACGACCACATCGGGATTCCGGGTTCGCTCGCTGACGCGAGCGCCCCGGAATGACGTGACGGCAGCCGCGGCAAGGAGGCTGCCCCACACCCGGCGTCATGCGCGGGCTCGCCTCGCGCATCCATCACGCGCGTTGCGCTTCTGCGAAGACACCTTGGGAAGAACGATGGATTGCCGGGTCGAGCCCGGCAATGACGTGGCGTGGCAGCGGCTGGCGCGACGGACCAACAGCCGCCGTTAGTCCTGGATCTTCGAGAAGTCCGCCACCGCGCGCGTTGCGGCGCGGATTTCGTTCAAGAGCTTCAGGCGGTTCTCACGGACGGCCTTGTCGTCGGCGTTGACCGTGACCTTATCGAAGAACGCATCGACCGCCGGGCGCAAGCCCGCCACCGCCGTCATCGCCGCGGCGAAGTCTTCCCTAGCGACGGCGGCACCGGCATCGGCCTTGGCGCGTTCAATCGCAGCCGCCAGCGCCTTCTCCTCGTCCTGCGCATACAGCGACGCATCCGGCGCGCCATCATAGGCGCGGCCGTCCTTCTTCTCCTCGATGCGCAGGATGTTGGCGGCGCGCTTGGTGCCGGCGAGCAGGTTTTTGCCATCGTCGGTCGCAAGAAACGCCGCCAGCGCCTCGACACGGCGCACGATCATCAGGATGTCGTCCTGCCCTTCCAGCGCGAACACCGCGTCGACGAGATCGTGCCGCGCGCCCTGGTCGCGAAGTTGGACTTTCAGGCGGTCGGCGAAGAAGGCGAGGAGGTTGTCACTGACGTCGTCATGCCCGCGCTTGTCGCGGGCATCCACGCCTTTCTTGCTGTCAGCCAAGTCGTGGATGGCCGGGACAAGCCCGGCCATGACGGCAGAATGCGCGGACACCAAAGCGAGCAACCGCAAGCGCAGTGAGTTATCCAGCAACAGCCTGATCACCCCCAGCGCCGCGCGCCGCAGCGCATACGGGTCCTTACTCCCCGTCGGCTTCTCGTCGATCGCCCAGAACCCGACCAGCGTGTCGAGCTTGTCGGCGAGCGCCACCGCAATGCTGACCGGATCGGTCGGGACGCGATCGGCCGGGCCCTGCGGCTTGTAGTGTTCCTCGCACGCTGCGGCGACCGACGCGTCTTCGTCCTGGGCGAGCGCGTAGTACTTGCCCATCAAGCCCTGCAGCTCGGGGAATTCGCCGACGACCTCGGTCAGCAGGTCCGCCTTGCAGAGCTTCGCGGCACGCTTGGTCTTCTCGACATCGGCGCCGACCAGCGGAGCGATCTCGGCGGCCAAGCGCTCGATGCGGGCGATGCGCTCGGCCTGGGTGCCGAGCTTCTCGTGGAACACGATCTGATCGAACTTCGGCAGCCGGTCTTCCAGCTTGGTCTTCAGATCGGTCTCGTAGAAGAACTTCGCGTCCGAGAGCCGCGCGCGGATCACGCGCTCGTTGCCGGCCGTAATCGCGGCGCCGCCATCGCTGGCTTCGATGTTCGCGGTGAGGATGAACTTGTTGGCGAGTTTGCCGGTCGCAGGATCGGCGACCACGAAGCACTTCTGATTGGCGCGGATGGTGGCGCGGATCACTTCATCCGGGATCGACAGGAAGTCCTTGTCGAAGGAGCCCATCAGCGCCACCGGCCATTCGACCAGGCCGGAGACTTCGTCGAGCAGCCCCTGATCCTCGACCAGTTCGTAATTCTGCGCCTGCGCCAGCGTCTTCGCGTCCGCCAGGATAATGTCCTTGCGGCGGGCGGAATCGAGCACGACCTTGGCGGCGAACAGCTTGGCCTCGTAGTCCTCGAACCGGCGCACGCTGAATTCGGCCGGGGCCATGAAGCGATGGCCGCGCGTGGTCTGCCCCGCCTCGATGCCGTCGACGTTGAAATGCACCACATCGGGCTCTTCGGTTTCCATGCCGAAGGTCGCGATGATCGAATGCAGCGGCCGCACCCATTGCAGCGCGCCCGGCTTGCGGGAGCGTTCGCCCCAGCGCATCGACTTCGGCCACGGGAAGGTGCGGACGATCACCGGCAGGAATTCGGCGATCACGTCGATCGCAGGCTTGCCCGGCTTCTCGATCAGCGCGACGTAGAAGTCACCCTTCTTCGGGTCCTTTTGAATCTTGGCCTCGTCGAGCGAGGCGAGGCCCGCGGCCTTCAAAAAGCCCTGCCCCCCCCCCTCCGGCCCGCCGCCC
>NZ_QTKI01000037.1:0-20501 GCF_010820945.1 Rhodopseudomonas sp. BR0C11 | reverse complement strand
ACAATGGCCGTTACCTGCCGCAACAGCGGCTGGCACCAAGCGGCTGGCTGCGCGTCGATGCCTCCGGCGAAATGCAGCCCGAGCCGCAGGACTAGCCGCCACCTCGCGACACACTGGCGCTCGGTCCATCACTCCCTCTCCGCTCCATCAGACGAGCCAATGGGACAGCAGGAACGCGGGCCGGATCATGACCGCTGCCCGGCATTCGCTTCGACCTCGCCGGGAATGATCTCGACCGTTGCGGTCATGCCTGCAGCCAGCTCGATGCCGGAAGGCACCCGATCGAGATGGATGCGGACCGGGATGCGCTGGGCAAGACGCACCCAGGAGAACGTCGCCGCCACATTCGGCAGACCGAAACGACCGGTTGTTTCGTTGCTGTTCTCGATGCCTCGACCGATGCTCTCGACATGACCAGCTGCCGGCTGATCGAAGCCCATCAGCTTGACCCGCGCCGGAGCTCCCACACGGATTTGGTGGAGTTTCGTCTCTTCGAAATAGCCGGTGATCCAGAAACTCGCCCCGTCGAGGATCGTGACATTGGTCACCCCGGCGGTCGCATAGTCGCCGGGCCGAAGCTTCAAATTGGTGACATACCCGTCGACTGGGGAACGAATGACGGAGCGCGCAAGATTGAGTTTGGCCAGCTCCTGTGTCGCCACCGCCGCCTGATAGGCCGCAGTGGCCATCGCCGCCGCACCGCTCGATTGCTGGAGCGCTTCCTGTGAGACCACATCATTCAGTTTGAGTTGCTGCTTCCGCTGAGCCGTGGCTTGCCGCACCAGCATATCCTGGTACTTCGCCTCAACGTCAGCCTCTGCCAGCGCCACGGCCAGCCGAAGCCGCTCCGGGTCGATCTCGTAGAGAACGTCGCCACTTTTCACATACTGATTATCGGCGATCGGCACGGAGCGGATCGTGCCAGAGACTTCCGGCGCGATCTGGACCACATCGACGCTTACCCTGCCGTCGCGAGTCCATGGCGTTCGCTCGTAATGGCTCCAAGCCTGAAGGGCGACGATTCCGGAAATAACGAAGACGCAGAGCGTCAGAGAATAGTGGCCGAGCAGTGATCCAAGCGATTTCACAATGACAGTCCGATCATTGGCAGGGACTGCATGAGCAGACCGCAAACGATGACAAAGATGGCGATTTCGGCGAGCGGCCGATAGGCGAACAGGCGAGAGACGCCGATCTCGGTGCAGACGCGCATCGTCACGATCGTGATGATCAACCCGATGAACGCAACGACGACGAGGCCGGGGATCAAGACACCTTCGATATTCAGATCAGCGATCATCAGTCAGGCTCCTTTCCTTGCGGCTCCACTCGCGCCGAGCGCGAAACGCAGGTCGATCAGCAGATCGAATATCCGCAACCGGCTGTTCTGTGAGCTGTGCTCCATCATCGCCGTCAGCCGCTCAATGCGCCGATCGAAATCGATGAGGACGGTTGGCGTCGTCGGTCTCCCGCCACGAAAGTGCGCGGCAATCTCGGTAAGAAGACCTTCTATTGCAGCGCGGGCCTCGCCCTTGACCTGGGGGATGACCTTACGAAGCTGACCAGCGACGTGACCGATACGAAGAAGGCGGAGCGCATCGTCAAGCACGTCTGCATAGGCATTGCTTGCCGCTCGCAGCCTTGGCAACAGCAGTGCTGTTCGGTCAATCATCAGACTTGTCCAACGCGCCTCGTTCGGCGCGCCGCCCAGAGCGCGGCGGCCGACATCGCGCCGGCTGAGGTGAAGCAATCGTTTGATCGCAACGTCGACCGGCACGGTCTGGAATATCGACATGCTGAACGCCGCGAACCCGACCGCCACGAACAGCGCGATCGCCATATTGAGCGAGGCTGCGAAATCACCAGTGTAGCTGGTGCCCAGCCCGGACAGGATCGGAATGGTGAGCGTGATGCCCATCGCCATGAAGGCCGTCGGCGCTCGCGCTTGGAGAGAGCCGGCGAACAGGAACGCCGGGGCAAGGACCGCAACGAGCACCGCGAAGTTGGTCACGTGGGGAAGGATAACGAAGCTGTAGAACAGGCTGAGCAGCACGCCGAAAATCGAGCCGACGATATACTTCACGACGAATGGTACAGGTGTGTCGACGTTTCCGAACAAGGTGCAGCAGACGCCGAGAATGGAGACCGCCGTCCCGCCGTCGGGCCACGCCGACCATATCCAGAAAGTGCAGCCGCCGAGGATGCCGACCATCGCGCCGAACGCTGCGCGGGCTGCCATCCATGGATCGCGGTGATAGACGTACCCCTTTGCAAGCTCGGGGCCGTGCAGCGGTGCTGCTTTTCGGACGCGCCGGCTGGCGGTCATGCTCTGACTGAGCTTGTCGCAGTCGTTCAGCAGGCCGACCATTTCCGCCAGATGGCCGGCAAGGTTGGCACCTACCCTGTCGACAGGCATCGTTGCGTCCCGGCCCAAAAGTGTCTGAATCGATCTTGCACGCCCGATGAGACGAGCAGCTTCCGCCTGCTGATCATCATCCGACTGATTGACTGCGATCCAGCCTCCCACATCAGCGACCAAGGTGGCCGGTTCATCGACCGTAGCTGCATGCTCGACGTTGAGAGAACGTACGCGCTCCTCGATTTCGGCCGTGAGTGGCAAAAGCCGAGCGAGCCGGTCATGGATGAGCTGCACCGTCTGCCGGCGGGGCCTTGCAGGCGCGGAATCGTATGGAAGATGCGTCGCCAGCCCCTGAATCATCAGAAGGTCGACAGCAAGCTGTTCACGCCGTTGGCGGTTGTCTTCCGAAGATCCTGTCAGCGCGACACTCGTAAGCCGGCGAGCGTCCTGCAGCATCGCCGCTAGCTTGCCGGTGAACTGTCCCGTCATCGGCTTCGGCCAAACATATCGGTGGATCAGAACTGCGCAGAGAATGCCGATGCAGATCTCCTGGACCCGCAAGGAAGCCGTGTCGAAGACTGCGCCGGGCTCAAGTACGCTTGGAAAGCCGATCAAGCTCGTGGTGTAGCCTGCAAGGACAAAAGCGTAGGCTCGTGGTGTCCGATCGAGCAGCGAGAGAAACAGGCAACGGCCGATCCAGCCGGCGAGGATCATGCAGCACACGATCGGATCGTTGACGAAGTTCGGCACGATCGCGACGGTCGCTATTGCGCCCACGAACGTCCCGGCGAAGCGATACACGCCACGACTGACCGAGGCTCCCGCGGATGTCTGGGAGACGATGTAGACCGTGACGATGGCCCAAAACGGCTTGGGCAACCCGATCCGCAGCGAAATGTAATAGGCGAGCATCGCCGCGGCGAAACTCTTCGCCGAAAACAGGACCGCATCGGCATCTTCCTTCCTGGCGGGCTGACGGAGGAAGTTCGCCAGCGCCTGGCGCGCTGCTGCGTGGGTCTGAGTCAAAGGGGAGGTCCGGACGGCATGGAGTTCATGACGCCAGACGTGACCAATTTGCAGAAGCGAATAAATTCGATATTACGACATAAAATCCCTGAAAACGGCCATTCGTATGCCCGCGCAATCTGTCATTTCCGTTTTCGACCCCGACCTGACGGATCTGCCGGCGGTCGCCCATCGGCTGCATTTCTCAGACCCTGAGTCGGAGGTGCCGTTGCATGTGCATCGGAAGGGGCAGCTGATCCTCGCGCTGCACGGAGCCGTCACCTGCACGGCCGCCAATGAAATCTGGATCGTGCCGCCCAACTGCGGGGTATGGATTCCTGGCGGCGTGCCTCACAGCGCACGCGCGACTGCCAATGCCCAACTCAACTACCTGTTCGTCGAACCGGAAGCGGCGAACCTTCCCGGCTCCAGTTGCACGCTGGCAATTTCTCCGCTGATACGAGAATTAGTCGAGCGTCTAGCAGAGGAGCGTGCGGATTATCTCGCAGACAGCCATGCGGCCCGAATGGCGCGCGTGTTGCTGGACGAACTCGCGGACATGCCGCGAGAGCGGTTCAATCTGCCAATTTCCAGCCATCCAAAGATCCGGTCCATCGCTGACGCTCTAACAGCCGAGCCGTCCGACCGCAGGACCTTGAGCGATTGGGCAAAGCAGGTGGCAATGAGTGAAAGATCGTTAGCGCGGCTGTTGATCCGCGAGACGGGTCTGACATTCGGACGCTGGCGGCAGCAACTTCACCTCGTCGTCGCCCTGCGGGAACTCGCGAGCGGCGAAGCGGTGCAGAACGTTGCGGCCGACCTCGGCTACGAGTCCGTCAACGCCTTCATCACCATGTTCAAGAAGGCGCTTGGAAGCACGCCCGCTCAGTACTTCGCGCAGCGCCACACCACTACGAAAGCAGGACAGGACGAGCAGAAGCGTGTTTGATCCGGCATCAGTTCTTTTCAATGGGCCGATCCGAACGCTCGAATTTTCCGCGTCGGTGCGCTACCCGCCGGTCACGTAGTCGAACACCAGCTTGATATTCAGCACGACGATGATCGCTGCGATCAGCGATGCGATGGCAGTGAGCCAGCGCGGCGCAACGAATTCGCCCATCTTCGCCCGGCTGGCGGTAAACACCACCAGCGGCACCACGGCGAACGGCAGTTGCAGGCTGAGCACCACCTGACTGAGGATCAGGAGCTGTCCGGTGCCCTTCTCGCCGGCGATGATCGTCACCGCAACTGCCGGGACGATCGCGATCAGCCGCGTCACCATCCGCCGCAGCCAAGGCTTGATCCGGATCTGGATGAAGCCTTCCATCACGATCTGGCCGGCCAGCGTGGCGGTAATGGTCGAGTTCAGGCCGCAGGCGAGCAGCGCGATGCCGAACAGCGTCGGCGCCAGCGTCGAGCCGAGCAGCGGCGCCAGGAAGGCGTGGGCCTGGTCGAGTTCGGCAATGTCGGTCTGACCGGCATGGTGGAAGGTCGCAGCCGCCAGGATCAGGATCGACGCATTGATGCTCAGCGCGAAGGTCAGCGCGATCGTGGAGTCGAAGGTTGCGAGTTTGATCGCTTCGTGCTTCTCGGCGGGGCTCGTCCCGAAACCGCGCGTCTGCACCAGGCCGGAGTGCAGGTAGAGATTATGCGGCATCACCGTGGCACCGAGGATGCCGAGCGCCAAGTACAACATGCCGGGCTCGGTCAGCACCCGCGTGGTGGGGGCAAAGCCGCGGATCACCGCGCCCCAGTCCGGATCGGCCATTGCGATCTGGACCGCAAAGCACGCCGCGATCACGCCGAGCAGCGCCACCACGAACGCCTCAATCCAGCGGAAGCCGAACGCCTGCAGCGCCAGCACCAGGAACACGTCGGCCGCGGTGATCAGCACGCCGATCTCGAGCGGAATGCCGAACAACAGATTGAGCCCGATCGCAGTGCCGATCACTTCGGCAAGGTCGGTGGCGGTGATGGCGATCTCAGCCGACAGCCACAGCGGCCATGAGACCCAACGCGGATAGGCGTCGCGGCAGGCCTGGGCGAGGTCCCTGCCCGCGCCGACGCCGAGTCGCGTGCACAGCGACTGCAGCACCACGGCCATGATGTTGGAGACCAGCGCGACGGTGAGAAGTGCGTAGCCGTATTTGGAGCCGCCCGCGAGCGAGGTCGCCCAGTTGCCGGGGTCCATGTAGCCGACCGCGACCAGATAGCCGGGGCCGAGGAAGGCGATCAGCTTGCGCCAGAATGGACCCTTGGCCCTCGTGGGCACAGTCCCGAACATCCCGGCGAGCGAAGGCTCGCCGCGCGCCAACCGCCACCCCGTAGTCTGCTCCGGTGCCGGCGAGGGGTCGGCTGTCATCTGCGGCGATCTTGCATCCATCGCATCACAATGCAGGCTCACACAGCTTCTTGCAAGTCATTTGCAATAGCAAGAAGGTAGCCAAGCACTGGTCGATGACGATATTTGCGGTCAAGGAGCCTCCAGCGGCCGAGTCGCGGGCCACGTTGAACACTGCCACAAAAGACGTCAGTGGTCATTGATCAGGCTTCGACCGTACCGTTTCGGGTACCGGACGAGATACCGTTGCGATTTTCCAGCTTGCGTTCGCCCGCAAATCGCGCACAACGCCGCCATGACAAATCAAGCGCCAGAGCGAATGTCTTTTAGCGGCTTGCGGGGTTGGGTGACCAAGCCTCCGCAAGCCTATCTCGTGTACGCGATCTGCGTCGTGCTGGTCGGCGGCGTATCGTTCTATGTCGGTACGCTGAAGCCGAAGCACACGCCGGGCCTGCCCCCTGCCCCAGCCGCTGCAGCGCCGCAGAGCAAGTGACGCCCCTTGCGGCTCAGTGCAGCCGCAGGTTCGGGACGATCGGCAGGAACGTCAGCAGTAGGAACAGCGGGATCAGCACCAGGCCAGCCCGCAGCGCGTAGCCGAAGAAGCCCGGCATCTTGATGCCGCGCTCGGTGGCGATCGCATAGACCATGAAGTTCGGCGCGTTGCCGACATAGGTCAGCGCGCCCATATAGACCGAGCCCATCGAGATCGCCGCGAGCGTACCGGCGAGCGGCACCATCAGCTCGGCGGGGCGTCCGCCTGCCAGCTCGAAGAACACCAGATAGGTCGGCGCGTTATCGAGCACCGCCGACAACAGGCCCGTGAACCAGAAATACGGCACCTCGCGCGGCGTGCCGTCGCTCGCCGTCACCGCCTCCAGCAGCGGCGCAAACAGTCCGCTCTTGCCGGCGTGCAGCATCGCCAGCACCGGGATGATCGCAACGAAGATCCCCGCGAACAGCTTGGCGACCTCGCGGATCGGCTCCCAGGTGAAGCCGTTGGCGGCGCGATGCTCGTCCGCCGTCCACCACAGCGACAGCAGTGCGAGCACCACCAGCATCGCGTCGCGCACCAGGTTCTGCAGCGCGACCTTGGTGCCGTAAACGTCGAATTCGATGCCGGGTCGCCACTGCGCGCAGGCCAGAATGGTGGCGATGATGCCGCCGATCAGCAGGAAATTGATGCCGCCGCGAAATCCGATCGGTGCCTCGGCGGTTTTGGCCGGCGCATCGTGCCGCGCGTACCAGCGGTCGAGCAGATAGAACACCACCAGCAGGACGCCGGCGACGATCAGGGTCTGCTGCCACAGGTGTTGCACCGGCCAGAAAAAATCGACGCCGCGCAGGAAGCCGACGAACAGCGGCGGATCGCCGAGCGGCGACAGCGCGCCGCCGATATTGGCGACCAGGATGATGAAGAACACCACGACGTGGACGTTGTGCTGCCGTCCCGCATTGGCGCGGATCAGCGGCCTGATCAGGACCATCGCGGCGCCGGTGGTGCCGATCAGGCTGGCGCAGGCAGTGCCGACGGCAAGCAGTCCGGTGTTGATCAGCGGCGTCGCTCGGATGGTGCCAGTGACCAGGATTCCGCCCGACACCGTGAACAGCGCGAACAGTAACACGATGAAACTGAGATACTCGGCGAGCAGCGCATGGATCAGCGATGCCAGCGCGATGTCCCAGCCATACACCACCACAATCGGCGCCAGCGCCAGCACGCCCCAGCCGGCGGCGATCTTGCCGTAATGCGCGTGCCAGACCTTCGGCGCCAGCAGCGGTCCGAGCGCGATCGACAAGAGGATGCCGGCGAACGGCACGCCCCAGGCCCAGCCAAGCGCCGCGCCATCGAGCTCGGCCGCCTGCGCTGGCCCCGGAAGCGCAGCGAAGACGAGCAGCGGAAGTAACAGGCGAAATCGGCGGGAGCAGCGTTCGATCATCGCATCTACTTCAAGGCAATTCGGGAGCGAGACGCAAAGCCAAACGAACGGCCCGCCTGCGACATAGCGCGCAGGCGGGCCAGCATCACGCGATGCTGCGTCCGAACTTGTTGGACTTCGGGAAGCCCTTCGGCGGCAGCCGGCCGGCATCGGCGCGGTTGCCGCGCCATTCGGCGAGTTCCTTCATGGTCGCGCTGAACTCGCGCCCAGCGGAATCGCGCCAGCTGAGGCCCTGCTTCGACGAGAAGGTGGCGATATCGGACAGGCCGCCGTCCTTGTACTTCTGCAGCCGCACGCCGCGGCCACGGGTCATCTCCGGCACCTGATCGAGCGGGAAGATCACCATCTTGCGGTTGTCGCCGATCACCGCGACGCTGTCGTCGCCCTCGCTGACAACCGTGAGCGCGCGCGCCTCGTTGGGAATGTCGACGTTGAGGATCTGCTTGCCCTTGCGGGTCGATCCGACGCACTCGTCCTCGTTGACCATGAAGCCCTGCCCGTCATGGCTGGCGATCAGGAATTTGCGGCCACCGGTGTGCACGAACACAGTGACGATCGCGGCGTCCTGCTCCATGTCGATGAACATGCGGATCGGCTCGCCATGGCCGCGGCCGCCGGGCAGCTTGGCGACATCGAGCGCGTAGAACCGACCGTTGGTCGCAAGTAGCAGCAGCTTCGATGTCGTCTCGGCGAAGAACGACTGGCCGAGCTTGTCGTCCTGCTTGAAGTTCAGCCCGGACAGGTCCTCGACATGGCCCTTCAGGGTGCGGACCCACCCCTTGTCGGAGATCACCACCGTCACCGGCTCGCGCTCGACGAAGGCCTCCTCGATCGCGGCGAGATCGTGCTCGGGCGCGTCCGCGAACTGGGTGCGGCGCTTGCCGAGCGGCGTCTTCGGCCCGAACATCTCGCGCACCTTGCGAACCTGTTCGCCGACCTTGGCCCACTGCTCGGTCTCGGATTTCAGGATCGCGTTGATGCCCTTCAGCTCCGCGCGCAGGTTCTTGTCCTCGGTGCGGATCTCGAACTCCTCGAGCTTGCGCAACGAGCGCAGCCGCATGTTGAGGATAGCTTCGGCCTGGATCTCGGTGAGATTGAAGGCCTTCATCAGCACCGGCTTGGGCTCGTCCTCGGTGCGGATGATCTTGATCACCTTGTCGATGTTCAAGTACGCGATCAGATAACCGCCGAGCACCTCGAGCCGATGCTCGATCTGGCCCTTGCGATACTCCGAGCGGCGCAGCAGCACGTCGCGCAGATGATCGAGCCATTCGCGCAGGCACTCGGCGAGGCCGAGCACCTTCGGAATCCGGCCCTTCACCAGCACGTTGAGATTGAGCGGGATCCGGCTCTCCAGCTCGGTCAGCCGGAACAGCGACTCCATCATCAGCGTCGGATCGACGCTGCGCGACTTCGGCTCGATGACGATGCGGACGTCCTCGGCGGATTCGTCGCGGATGTCGCCAACCAGCGGCAGCTTCTTCTCGTTCAGCAGCTCGGCGATCTTCTCGATCAGTCGCGACTTCTGCACCAGCCAGGGGATCTGGGTGACCACCACGGTCCAGGTGCCGCGGGCGCCCTCTTCCTGCTCCCACTTGGCGCGGGTGCGGAACGCGCCGCGGCCGGTGGTGTAGGCCTCGGCGATGCTCTCCTTGGAATCAATGATGATGCCGCCGGTCGGGAAGTCCGGGCCCTTGACGAAGCGCAGCAGCGCTTTCGACTTGGCGTCCGGTTTCTCGATCAGATGCAGCGCGGCGTCGCACAGCTCGGCGGCGTTGTGCGGCGGGATCGCGGTCGCCATGCCGACGGCGATGCCCTGCGCGCCGTTGGCGAGCAGGTTCGGGAAGCCGCCGGGCAGCACGACCGGCTCTTTCGACTGGCCGTCGTAATTGGCGCGGAACGCGACGCCGTCTTCGTCGATGCCTTCCAGCAGCAGGCGCGCGACGTCGGTCATCCGCGCTTCGGTGTAGCGGTAGGCCGCCGGGTTATCGCCGTCGATGTTGCCGAAATTGCCCTGGCCGTCGACCAGCGGGTAGCGCGACGAGAAGTCCTGCGCCAGGCGCACCAGCGCGTCGTAGATCGACTGGTCGCCGTGCGGATGGAACGAACCCATCACGTCGCCGACGATCTTGGCGGACTTCTTGAACGGCGTACCGGGGTCGAGCCGGAGCAGCCGCATGCCGTACAGGATGCGACGATGCACCGGTTTGAGGCCGTCGCGCGCGTCCGGCAGCGCCCGGTGCATGATGGTCGACAGCGCGTAGGCGAGATAGCGCTCTTCCAGCGCCTCGCGAAGCTGGACCTCGTGGATCTCGGCCGGCTCCGGCGGAATCAATCTTTTTCCCATGGCGTGGGGTTATCCCCTGACCGGAAGCGGAGCAAGCGGCAGCGGGCTGTCCGGCCTTGCGGATTCGCCTGGAACCTGGGTGCCGCCCTCCTGGGCTGCCAAGTCGAACCGGACCCGGGCGCGCTCAATCTCAGGGAAGTTCTGCTCCGCCCAGCCGACCAGGGCCGTCAACGGTCCAAGCACGGACTCACCGGACGCCGACAGACGGTACTCCACACTGGGCGGCTTGGTCGGAAACACCTGCCGGGCGACCAGCCCGTCGCGCTCGAGATCGCGCAGCGTCTGGGTCAGCATCCGTTTCGAAATGTCTGGAACATCCCGCAGCAGCGCATTGAACCGCATCGGCTTTTCGGCCAGCGCGATCAACAGCAGCGTGCTCCATTTGCTGCCTAGATGGTCGAGCACGTTGCGCACCGGACAGCGCGACGCGTCGAAGCCCTGCTCCCGCCAAGCGGCATAGCGGTCGGTCAGCGTGGCGCGGTGCGCGGCGACCGTCAGGTTATCTGCAGGTGACCTTGTCACGAAATACTGCCTCCTTACGCGGCCGGACGATGGTCTCCAATATAGACCTACCCTCAATTGAAAACCACCAGGAGATCCTGATGTCCGCCTCCCGTTTCCTCGTCACCGGTGCCAGCGGCCAGCTCGGCCGGCTCGTCATCGACGGCCTGCTCAAGACCGTCCCGGCCTCCCAGATCGGCGTGCTGGTCCGCAGCGAAAAGGCTGCCGCCGAATTCGCCGCCAAGGGCCTGCACGTCCACAACGGCGACTACAGCCGTCCCGACAGCCTCAAGGCCGCCTTCGCCGGCGTCGACCGGGCTCTTCTGATCTCCTCCAGCGAGATCGGCCAGCGCACCGCTCAGCACCGCAACGCGATTGACGCGGCGGGCCAAGCCGGCGTCAAGCTGCTCGCCTACACCAGCCTGCTGCACGCCGACACCTCGCCGCTGGGGCTCGCCGAGGAGCACCGGCAGACCGAGGCGGCCTTGAAAGCATCCGGCGTGCCGCACGCTCTGCTCCGCAATGGCTGGTACAGCGAGAACTACGCGGCTTCGATTCCGGCCGCGCTGGCGCACGGCGCCCTGCTTGGCAGCGCCGATGGCGGCCGGATCGCCTCCGCGGCGCGCGCCGATTACGCCGAGGCCGCGGTTCGTGTGGTCACCGCCGCGGAGCCGCAGGCCGGCCGCATCTACGAACTCGCCGGCGACGGGTCCTACACGCTCGCTGAGTTCGCCGCCGAGCTGTCGAAGCAATCCGGCAAAGCAGTCGCGTATCGCGATCTGCCGCAGGCCGACTACGAGGCTGCACTGGTCGGGGCCGGCCTGCCGGGACCGTTCGCCGCACTGCTGGCCGACTCCGACGCCGGCGCCGCCAAGGGCGCGCTGTTCGACGACAGCCACACCTTGAGCCAGTTGATCGGTCGTCCGACCACGCCGATCGCGGCGACGATCTCCGCAGCTCTGAAAGCCTGATGCAACGGCATCTCGCGCGCGTGACGCGGCCGGTTACGACTCCGCCGGCCGCTGCAGCGCGCGGGTGATCGCATTGATGAACCCCGCACGAGCGTCCGAGTGGCTCTGCCCGCGCGGCTCGAGCACATTGCGCAGCAGGAAGCGGCCGGTCAGCTCGAAACCATCGAACAGGTCCTGCCCGGACCAGCCGCTCTCGCACGCCGTCTCGTCGTCACGCAGGAACGCCGGCAGTCGCAACAGGCGGTCGCGCCACGGTTCGCCGGCGCTACGCGAGACGGCGCTTCCCGACTTCGGAGATACATAGACCAGTTCTGTGGTGCTGCCGGTGGCGGCGCAGACGGACAGATCGAGCCCGAAGCCAAGCTCCGCCAGGATCGCCAGTTCGAACCGGATCAGATGCGCGGCGGCGACCCCGAGGTCGTCGAAATCATCGAGCGTGAACAACAGCCGCTGATAGATGTCCTCGTGCGGATCGCGCTCCGGCAACAGCCGCGCCAGCGCCGCCAGATGGGTGACGCCGTACACCGCGTAGGATGACGCCAGCAGCGTCGCGGCGCGCATCTTGGTGGCTTCCAACTGATAGTAGCCGAGATGCTCGTCGAGCCTTGCCCGCCACGACGCCAGCACGCTGTTGCCGGGCTGCAGCAACGGCCGCATCCGCGCCGACGCCCCGCCCCGCACCATGCCGAGATGCCGGCCATGCTCGCGGGTCAGAAGCTCGACGATCGCGGCGGACTCGCCATGGCGCCGCACCCCGAGAATGATGCCCTCGTCGCTCCATTCCATCGGACGAGCCTATCGGATTTCGAGCAGTCGCGCCCGCGGGCCTTACGCGGTGAACCAGCCGCGGGCGTCGCCGGTGTAGGACAGATACAGTCCCGCTGCGGTCAGGATGCAGGACGCAATATCGATCCACAGTCCGGCTTCGATGCCGCTGTCGCCGACGATCTGGGCCAGCGACACTACCGAGAACACCAGTGAGGCGGTCAGCACCGCCCTCGCCCAGTTCTTGCGGGCGTGGGCGGCGAGCCACACCAGATAGCTCAGCAGCACGATCAGGCCGGCCGCCATGGTGTTGGCGGCAGCCACCACACCGGCCGACATGCTCGGCTCGATCACGGTACGATCCTGAAACGCCACCGAGATGCAGTCGAGCATCAGCGAGGTGAGCAGCAGCACTTCGAACCAGTACACATTGCGCGGCAGGCTGGTGGTGGTGCTGGTGGTCATTCCTTGGGGAACTCCAGGCCCATTTCGCGGTAACGATCCGGATCGTTGCCCCAATCCTCGCGCACCTTGACGAACAGGAACAGGTGCACCTGCTGCTCGAGGATCTCGCCGATCTCCTTGCGCGCCTCGGCGCCGATCGCCTTGATGGTCGCGCCGCCCTTCCCGAGCACGATTTTGCGCTGGCTCTCGCGCTCGACGAAGATGGTCTGCTCGATCTTCACCGAGCCATCCTTGCGCTCGGTCCAGGTGTCGGTCTCGACCGTCGACTGATACGGCAGCTCCTGATGCAGTTGCCGGAAGATCTTCTCGCGGGTGATCTCGGCGGCGAGATGGCGCAGCGGCGCATCCGACATCTGGTCTTCGGGATAATGGAACGGGCCCGGCGGCACCTGAGCGGCCAGCGCCTTGCGCAGGTCGTCAACACCGTCGCCGGTCAGCGCCGAGACCATGAAGGTCTGATCGAACGCCAGCCGCTGATTGGCGGCCTGGGCCAGCGCCAGCAGCTTTTCGCGCGCAATCAGATCGATCTTGTTGAGCACCAGCAGCTTCGGCCGATCGACATTGGCGAGGTTGGCCAGGATGTCTTCGGCCTGCTCGTTGATGCCGGCACGGGCATCGAGCAGCACGCAGACGATGTCGGCATCATGCGCACCGCTCCATGCGGTCTTGACCATCGCGCGGTCGAGCCGCCGCTTCGGCGCGAAGATGCCGGGAGTGTCGACCAGGATGATCTGCGAGGCATCTTCGATCACGATGCCGCGGATCAGCGCGCGCGTGGTCTGCACCTTGCGGGACACGATCGTCACCTTGGAGCCGACCAGCGCGTTGACGAGTGTGGATTTGCCGACGTTCGGCGCACCGATCAGCGCAACGAAACCGCAGCGGGTCGCGGCGGTCGCCGCGTCTTCATGTTCAGCCATCATTGCCGCCTGTGCCGACGCCTTCACGCGCCAGCATCGCCGACGCCGCGACCTTCTCGGCCGCGCGCTTGCTGCCACCGACACCTTCGGCCGGCTCGAGGCCCGGCAGTATGACGGCGACACGGAATTGGGGATCGTGATGCGGACCGGTGCGCTCGACTTCGCGGTACACCGGCGTCGGCAGGCCGCGGGCCTGTGCCCACTCCTGCAACACGGTCTTGGGGTCGCGCAGCGACCGCGCCGGCTTGCGCATCCGCTCGGTCCAGTTGCGCCGGACGAAGTCCGACACTGTGTCGTAGCCGCCGTCGAGATAGATCGCGCCGATCACCGCTTCGCAGATGTCGCCGAGCACCGACTTGCGCAGCTTGGCGCCGGCGCCGGCCCCAACGGTGCCGAGCTTGATGCCTTCGACCAGGTCGAGACTGCGGGCAACGTCGGCGCAAGTTTCCTTGCGGACCAGATCGGCGAGCCGCTTCGACAACTCGCCTTCGTCGGCATCCGGAAACGCCCGGTACAGCATATCGGAGACGATCAGGCCGAGCACGTGATCGCCGAGAAATTCGAGCCGCTGATAGCTGTCGGTGCGGCGCGCGGATTTTAGCGCGGAGACGTGGGTGAGCGGGGGGGTCGGATCGGCGAAGCTGGGGCCGAGCCGCTGCTCGATCGCAGCAGCGGTCGCCTTGGACTTCGCCTTGCTGGCGCGCCGCTTCTTTGCAGCCGAAGGCTCCGCCGCCGGAACATCCTGCGGTTGCGGTTCACTCGCCGTCGAGGGTTGCTCGACGTTGGTCACATCATCGCTCATCGCACGATGGAGAAGATACGGCTCCAGCGCACCGCGGTCGGCCAGCGCCAGATCTGCCAGGCGTGCTCGCCCTCGGCGATCGAGAAGAAGATCATCTGGGCGCGGCCGATGATGTTCTCGTAAGGCACATAGCCCACCGCGGACAGCACGCGGCTGTCGGTGGAGTTGTCGCGGTTGTCGCCCATCATGAAGAAGTGGCCGGGCGGCACGGTGTAGACGTTCGTGTTATCGTAGAAGCCGTTGTCGACGCAATCCAGCGTCTCATAGGACACGCCGTTCGGCAGCGTTTCCTTCCAGCGCTTGACGCGCGCGGTCGCTTCCGAGCCGCACGGATCTTCGCCGACATAGTCCGACAGCCGCTCGCGGTCGACCGGCTTGTCGTTGATGTACAGCAGCCCTTCCCGCATCTGGATGCGATCGCCCGGCAGACCGATCACACGCTTGATGTAGTCGGTGGAGTCATCCTTCGGCAGACGGAACACCACTACGTCACCGCGGTTCGGGTCAGAGCCGAATATCCGGCCAGAGAACAGCGGCGGCGACAGCGGGATCGAGTAGTGGCTGTAGCCGTAGGTGTATTTCGAGACGAACAGATAGTCGCCGACCAGCAGCGTCGCCTTCATCGATCCGGACGGAATGTTGAAAGGCTGGAACAGGAAAGTGCGGATGATTAGCGCGATGATGAGGGCGTGAATGACGACGCGGATGGTTTCGCCGACGCCGCTCTCAGATTTGGTTCCGGATGTCACGCTCATCGCTTTCCCGATTCCCGTCGCGGGGAGCCGCGCGGTGGACGACTGGACTGGTGCGAAGCGGGTCCAGGTGATGGGCGAGACGTAGGCCGCAGCGACGGACACCGCCACGACCGGCGCTCGTTCGCCGAGGACTCGACCCCGCTGGGGATTCCGCGCGGTTTTAGACTGTTGTCGCGACCGGTGCAATCAAGCGTCGCGGCATCGCGGGCTAATGCTATGACGAATCAACCGCTTTTCCGTCTCACGAGGACGTGGCGCCGGTCGCCTCGGCGGCCGCCGGGATCGCCGAGATCACCACGAAAGCCTGGGCGAGCGGCCATTCGTCGGTGATCGACAGGTCGATCCGCGCCGTCATACCCGGAGGCGTCAACGCGTCGAGGCGGGCTTTGGCACCGCCGGTCAGCATCATGGTCGGCCGGCCGCCGGGCAGATTGACCACCCCCATGTCGCGCCACCACACCCCTTGCCGGATACCGGTGCCGAGGGCCTTCGAGCAGGCCTCCTTGGCGGCGAACCGCTTGGCGTAGGTGGCGGCGACCAGTTCGGCCTTCTTGGCACGCCGCTCGGCCTTCGCCCGCTCCGCCTCGGTGAACACCCGATCCAGAAACCGCTCGCCGTGACGTTCGATCACCTTGGCGATCCGGGTGATGTCGATCAGATCGGAGCCGATGCCGATGATCATGCGGCAATCGCCTTGGCGCGGCCGCGGTCCATAGCTGCCCGCATCGCCCGCACGGTCTCGCCGAGGCCGACGAACAGCGCCTCTCCGATCATGTAGAAGCCGATGTTCAGTTCGACAATCTGCGGTAGCTCAGAGATCGTCTCGGCGGTGGCATAGTCGAGACCATGACCAGCGTGGACTTCGAGCCCGGCCGACCGCGCCAGCGCGGCGCCGGCAAAGATCCGCTGCCATTCGGTATTGGCCTTGGCCGCGTCGCCGTCGGTAATCGCATCGCACCAGGCGCCGGTGTGGATTTCGATCGCGGGGGCCTTCAGCTTCGCCGCCATCTCGATCTGCGCCGGATCGGCGGCGATGAACAGCGAGGTGCGGATGCCGGCATCGTTGAAGCGCGCGATCGCCGGCCCGAGCGAGGCTTGCTGGCCGACTACGTCGAGGCCGCCCTCGGTGGTCAGCTCCTCGCGCCGCTCCGGAACCAGGCACACCGCATGCGGCTTCACGCCGAGCGCGATCCTGATCATGTCGTCGGTTGCCGCCATTTCGAAGTTCAGCGGTTTGGAAATCTCCGCCTTCAGCCGCTGCATGTCGGCGTCGCGGATGTGGCGGCGATCCTCACGCAGATGCGCGGTGATTCCGTCGGCCCCCGCCTCGATCGCTGCGAACGCAGCCCGCAACGGATCGGGATGGCGACCGCCGCGCGCATTCCGCAGCGTGGCGATGTGATCGATGTTGACGCCGAGACGAAGCGGAGGAGTTTTGGTCATTATCGAGAACCGAAAGACTTGGAGTGGATATCACTCGTCATTGCGAGGAGCGAAGCGACGAAGCAATCCAGTTCAGTGCTCGTTGTCCTGGATTGCTTCGCTTCGCTCGCAATGACGAACATACTAACTGCCTCGTGCGACCTCTGGCCTCAGCCGTTCACCCGCTCGACGTGAGCGACGACGTCCTTGGCGCGCAACTGGGCGATGATCGCGCTGAGGTGCTTGAGGTCATAGACCTCGAGATCGATGGTGAGCTCGGTGAAGTCGGGCGAACGTCGGCTCATGTTGATGTTGTCGATGTTGCCGTCGTGCTCGGCGATGACACCGGCGATCTGCGCCAGGCTGCCGGGCTCGTTGACGTTCTGCACGAACAACCGCGCCGGGAAGCGCTGCGGCGTGGTCTCGTCGATGTCCCACTTCACGTCGAGCCAGCGCTCCGGCTCTTCCTCGAATTCCTTCAAGTCCGGCGACTGGATCGGATAGATGGTGATCCCCTCGCCCGGCGTGACGATGCCGACGATGCGGTCGCCCGGCACCGCGCCGCCGTTCGGCGCGAACTTCACCGGCAACCCGGAATGCAGGCCGCCGATCGGAATCACCGAGGAAACCTTGCCGGTCTCGGGGGCCTTGCCGATCACCTTGTCCGGCACATCCTTCTTGCCACCAAACCGCGCGATGCGCTCTTCCTTGTAGTCAGGATACATCGCCCGGGCGACATCGGACGCCTTCATCTCGCCGCGGCCCACCGACGCCATCACGTCCTCGACCGAAGCCCGCGCAAGCCGCGGCAGCGCGCCTTTCAGCTTGTCGTCGGCATATTCGATCTTGGCGCGGGCAAACAAACGCTCGACGATGCGGCGGCCGAGGCCGGCATATTGATCGCGCATCGCGACGCGCGTCGCACGGCGGATCGCCGCCCGCGCCTTGCCGGTGACGGCGAGCGATTCCCATGCCGCCGGCGGCGCCGATTGCACCGGCGACGTCAGCACTTCGACTTCGTCGCCGTTCTGCAGCTCCGACGACAGCGGCGCGAACTTGCCGTTGATCTTGCACCCGACCGCGCTGTTGCCGACGTCGGTGTGCACCGCATAGGCGAAGTCGACCACATTGGCCTTGCGCGGCAGCGCGATCAGCTTGCCCTTCGGGGTGAAGCAGAACACCTGGTCGTGGAACAGTTCGAGCTTAGTGTGCTCGAGGAATTCTTCTGGGTTCGAGCTCTCCGACAGCATCTCGATGGTGTGACGGAGCCAGGCGAACGCATTCGACTCGCGGTTGAGCAGCTCGGTCGGCGAGCCAACGCCGTCCTTGTAGAACGCATGCGCGGCGATGCCGTATTCCGCGATCTGATTCATCTCGCGGGTCCGGAACTGCAGCTCGACGCGCTGCTGGCCTGGGCCGATCACCGTAGTGTGCAGCGAACGATAGTCGTTCTGCTTCGGTGTCGAGATGTAGTCCTTGAACCGCCCCGGCACCATCGGCCAGGTCGTGTGCACGACGCCGAGCGCGCGATAGCAGGCCTCGACGTTATCGAGGACGACGCGGAAGCCGTAGATGTCGGAGAGCTGCTCGAAGCCGACCGACTTCCGCTCCATCTTGGTCCAGATCGAGAATGGCCGCTTGCGCCGTCCAGTGACCTCGGCGGTGATGCCGTGGCGGGCGAGATTGGCGGAGAGCTGGCTTTCAATCTCGCCGATCAGGTTGCGGTTGCGTTCTGCCAGCGCGTCGAGCCGCTGCATCACGACCGTAAAGGCTTCCGGATCGAGGCTGCGGAACGACAGGTCCTCGAGCTCTTCGCGCATCTCCTGCATGCCCATGCGGCCTGCGAGCGGCGCGTAGATGTCGAGCGTCTCCTCTGCAATGCGCTGACGGGCGGCGGGCGGCACGAACTCCAGCGTGCGCATGTTGTGCAGGCGGTCGGCGAGCTTGATCAGCAGGACGCGGACGTCGTCGGCGATCGCCAGCAGCAGCTTGCGCAGGTTTTCGGCCTGCTTGGCCTCGCGCGACACCAGCTCGAGCCGCTTCAGCTTGGTCAGGCCCTCGACCAGGGCGCCGATTTCCGGACCGAACATGGTGTCGATCTCGGTCCGAGTCGCCTCGGTGTCCTCGATGGTATCGTGCAACAGCGCGGCAACGATGGTGGCGTCGTCGAGCTTGAGGTTGGTCAGGATCGCGGCGACTTCGAGCGGGTGCGAGAAATACGGGTCGCCGGAGGCGCGGGTTTGCTCCCCATGCGCCATCATCGCGTAGACGTACGCCCGGTTGAGCAGATCCTCGTCGGTATTCGGATTGTAAGACCGGACCCGCTCGACCAGATCGTATTGCCGCATCATTCGGGCACGGGATCGGGGCTTGGCGGCAGCAGAAGGCTCGGCGACGGCGGTTGCCCCGCCGGCCTGCTCCATCTGCTTCGAACTCTGGCGTCCTGACGCCATTCCCCAACCTTTATTGCATTGCAGCGACGGCGGAACTCTGCCCTCGGAGCTTTAATTACACCCGCTAGCCCTCTGATCTTGTGCCATGAAAGGAACCAGAACGGCCAGAAAAAACCGCGATTTCGGCGGAGTTTAGGTCAGGGCAGCAATGCGCCGGACACTGTTCCGTGTGCACCCGAATCTCCATCGAAAACGAAAAACGGCCCGGAAGCGATCCGAGCCGTTTTTGCAGAGCATCACGGAAACGTGCAAAGCCGCCGTAGGGCTTATTCGTCTTCCTCGGGCTGCTCTTCCGGGGGCGCCAGGCCCTCCAGACCCTTGAGCAGCTCTTCCTCGGTCATCCGCTCCATCGCCACTTCGGTGTCGTCGGCATCGACGCTGGCGCCGGCCGAGCCAATCAGTGGAACGGTATCGGGTTCCGGCTCATCGACCTCGACGAACTTCTGCAGCGAGTGCACCAGCTCTTCCTTGAGGTCTTCCGGCGAGATCGTCTGATCGGCAATTTCGCGAAGCGAAACAACGGGGTTCTTGTCGTTGTCGCGATCAATCGTGAGCGGCGAGCCGGACGAGATCATGCGGGCGCGATGAGCGGCCAACAGGACGAGGTCGAACCGGTTGTCGACCTTGTCAATGCAGTCTTCCACGGTGACGCGCGCCATGGCCAGTCGCTCCGTTCAATAGGACCAAAATCGGGGTTAGACCGCTACCTATAGCGCGAAGGCGGCTTTCGCAAGCAGCAATTTGTCATTTGGCCGATCAGCCCCACTCTGATAATGCACCCGACATTCCGGGACGGCCGGCCACTGGCCAACTCGGACGAACACGAGTCCGACAACAAAAGGCTTCTTTTCAGAAAGAAAAGTATAGAATACCGGCTGATGCTTCGTGCGGTTGAAGTTTGTGCCGGTTGCCCAGCGCGACGGCTATTCGTGCAAAAATTGACTTGAGCTGCGCAGCTATTTCCGTTGCGCCAAGAAGCTGACAACAGACACATGAGAGATCTTGATGTCCACTTCCTCCAGTAACAAAATTGCGCTGTTCATCGACGGTGCCAACCTTTACGCAACCGCAAAGACTCTCGGCTTCGACATCGACTACAAGCGGCTGCTGAAGGAATTTCAAAGCCGCGGCAATTTGGTCCGCGCCTTCTACTACACCGCGATCATCGAAGATCAGGAATACTCGTCGATCCGCCCGCTGATCGACTGGCTGGACTATAACGGCTACACCGTCGTCACCAAGGCGACCAAGGAATTCATCGACGCCTCCGGCCGCCGCAAGGTCAAGGGCAACATGGACATCGAACTCGCTGTCGATGCCATGGAGCTGGCCGAACACATCGATCAAATGGTGTTGTTCTCGGGCGACGGCGACTTCCGCTCGCTGGTGGAAGCCGTGCAGCGTCGTGGCGTCCGCGTCACCGTGATTTCGACGATTTCCAGCCAGCCGCCGATGATC
>NZ_QTKI01000368.1:0-4915 GCF_010820945.1 Rhodopseudomonas sp. BR0C11 | reverse complement strand
GGACAGGCGATGCGGTCGCGCGGCTGGTGGGCTCGGACGACGTGCTGCGGCCGCGGCTGCGGATCATCGCCGACGACCGTCTGGCAGGCGCGCCGCGCGAAGCGGTGCAGACCCGTCTCGACCTGTGGCTCAAGACCCATGTCGAAAAGATCCTCGGACCGCTGTTCGAACTCGGCAAAGCCGAGGATGTCAGCGGCATTGCCCGCGGCATCGCCTTCCAGCTGATCGAGGCGCTCGGCGTGCTGGAGCGCGCCAAGATCGCGACCGAGATGAAGGATCTGGACCAGCCGTCGCGCGCGACTTTGCGCAAATACGGTGTGCGGTTCGGCGCCTACCACATCTACTTCCCCTCGCTGCTGAAGCCGGCGGCGCGAGCGCTTGCCTCGCTGCTGTGGGCGCAGAAGCAGGACAATGTCGACCTTGCCGCGCTGTCCAGCGCGCAGCATCTCGCCGGCAGCGGCCGCACCTCGTTCCCGGCCGACAAGGCGCTGGATCGCGATGCCTACCGCACGCTGGGCTACCGGCTGTGCGGCGAACGCGCCGTCCGTGTCGACATTCTCGAACGTCTCGCCGACCTGATCCGGCCCGCGCTGGCGTGGCGTGAAGGCGCGCCCGGCGAGAAGCCGGCGGGTGCCTTCGACGGCCGCAGCTTCGTCGTCACCCAGGCGATGACGTCGCTCACCGGTTCGGCCGGCGAAGACTTCGCGTCGATCTTGAAGGCGCTCGGCTACCGCATGGAGCGGCGCCCGGCGCTGCCCCAGGCACCGAAAGCTGCCGAAGCGGCGGCTCCGGCCTCGACCGAGGCGGCTAGCACGACCGAAATGTCGGCTGAAGATCAGGCCATCCTGGCCGGCGCGATCGCGTTCGAGCCGTCGCCCGCCGACGGCGAGGCTGCCGAGCCTGCGCCGAGTGCCGACGAACAGCCCGTCGCTGAGCAGCCCGTCGCCGAGCAGTCTGTGGCTGTTGCAGCGGAGCCGGTTGCGGAAGCCACCAACACCGAGACTGCGGAGCAGCCCGCTGCTGACGCCGGCGAAGCCTCCGCGACCGAAGCGACGGCAGCCGAAGCTTCGCCCGCAGCTGCCGGCGACGAAGCAGCGCCGGCCGCCAAGGCGGAGCCGGAGCTGGTCGAAGTCTGGCGTCCAGGTGGACGCTCCGACGAGCATCGGCCGCGCCACGATCGTAACCGCCATCGCAATCGTCCGCAGCACGGTGCTCCTGCCGGCGCGACTGAAGGCGAAGCGGCCGAAGCCAAGGGTGACCGTGGTGGAGGGCGCGGCAAGGGTGATTTCCGTCGCAATCGGCGCGATCAGGAAGGTGAAGGCGGGCGCCGCGAGGCTTCCGGCGAAGGACGGCCGCCGCGCGAGCGCTTCAAGGGCCGCGACAAATTCCAGGACAAGTATCAGGGCGGGCCGAAGGGTGGCCGCGACAACCAGGGCGGCTCGCACCGGCAGGTGCATTCCAGCGCCCCGCGTGAGCGCGACCGGCCGATGGATCCGAATTCGCCGTTCGCCAAGCTCGCCGCGCTGAAGGAGCAACTCACCGCCGGCCGCAAGGACTAAGGCGCGCCGGCACAGCCAGTGGTTCGGGCTTGGAGCGTCAGCGTCTCGATAAATGGCTGTGGCATGCGCGCGTCGTGCGGGCGCGCACCAGCGCTGCAGCTCTGGTCGAACGCGGCCACGTTCGCATCAACGGCGTGCGCGAGACCTCACCGGGGCACGGCATCAAAGCCGGCGATGTGCTGACGATTGCGCTGGATCGTGGCGTGCGGGTGCTGAAGGTGGTTGGGTTCACGGAGCGCCGTGGCGACGCCGAGTCGGTTACTGGACTTTATGCCGATCTCGGAATGCCACGGGAATAGGCATCGACACTTGCGGCTGCGGAGCTCCTGCGGTACGCAAACACTCAAAATTAGAACCGTTCCGGAGCGTTGGGATGACTTACGTCGTCACTGAAAACTGCATCAAGTGCAAATACACCGACTGCGTTGAAGTCTGCCCCGTGGATTGTTTCTACGAGGGCGAGAACATGCTGGTCATCCATCCGGACGAATGCATCGACTGCGGCGTGTGCGAGCCGGAATGCCCGGCAGAAGCGATCAAGCCGGATACCGAGCCGGGCCTTGAGAAGTGGCTCGAGCTGAATTCGGAATACGCCAAGACGTGGCCGAACCTGACCCAGAAGAAGGACGCTCCGGCGGACGCCAAGGAGTTCGACGGTCAGGCCGGCAAGTTCGAGAAGTACTTCTCTTCGGAGCCGGGTTCGGGCGACTAAGCCGAAGGTCTTGAGAAGGCCGGCTCAGCCGGCCGACCAGCTTAACCCTGTTGACGAGATGAGCCCCGGGGCACCGCCCCGAATGGGCTGGAATCGTCATAAATCATTGATTTTTGCGGGGAATGTGCTATATTTAGCACATTCGTCAACTCCGGCATGCCGTTTTTGCGGCCGGGAAGGGTTCCCCGTCAAAAGCAACGAACAGGGGCGTGGCGGTTCCACGCGCAGGCTGTGTCACAGAAAACGCGTAAAACGAGTGTTTCTTCAAAGGGTGCCAAGTCGGCATCTGCGGCCAGCCGCGGAGCCACAAAGAGCCGTTCGAAGGCTTCTGTCAAGGACACCCGGACAGCCGCCAAAGCGACCGCCGCAAAGGCTTCTGTTTCCAAGACCCAGACCAAGGCGGGCGCCAGCAAGGCGAGCGCCACCAAACACGCTACCGCAAAGGGGTCTGCTGCAAAGGCTTCGGCCTCTAAAGCTCCGGCCTTCAAGTCCTCGAAAATCAAAAGAAGTGAAATGCCAACCAAGTCTGCGAAAACTCCCGCCAAGCCGGCGGCCTCCAAGCCCGTCGCCGCACCCAAGCCGGCGGCGAAGCCTGCCAAGGCTGCCGTTGCCCCCAAGGCGGAGGTGAAGGCCGAGGTCAAGACCGAGGTGAAGGCGCCCGTTGCCAAGGCGGCGGTAAAGCCGGAAGTGAAGCAGCCGGTGGCGGCGTCCAAGCCGGCGGCCCCGGCGCAGGCGCGCGTCGAGGAGCCGAAGAAGGCCGTGACCCAGCGTCAGGGCTTCAAGGCCAATGAATTCGTGGTCTATCCGGCCCACGGCGTCGGCCAGATTCTGGCGATCGAGGAGCAGGAAATCGCGGGCGCCAAGCTCGAGCTGTTCGTCATCAACTTCATCAAGGACAAGATGACGCTGCGGGTGCCCACCGCAAAGGTCGGCAATGTCGGTATGCGCAAGCTGTCCGATCCGGCGCTGGTGAAGAAGGCGCTGGAGACGCTGAAGGGCCGTGCCCGCGTCAAGCGGACGATGTGGTCGCGCCGGGCGCAGGAATACGAAGCCAAGATCAATTCGGGCGACATCGTCGCGATCGCCGAGGTCGTCCGCGACCTGTATCGCTCGGAATCACAGCCGGAGCAGTCCTACAGCGAACGCCAGCTCTATGAAGCCGCGCTGGATCGTCTGTCGCGCGAGATCGCGGTGGTCCAGCACATCACCGAGACCGAAGCCGTCAAGGAAGTCGAGAGCCAGCTCGCCAAGAGCCCGCGCCGCGGCGCCAAGGCCGAGGCGGAAGCCGAAGCCGAGTCCGATGCGGATCTCGACGGCGATTCCGACGACGAGGCGGTGACCGACGAGGCCGCGTAAGCAGCCGCATTCGGTTTGAAGCAATCAAGGCCCGGCCATCCAGCCGGGCCTTTTTCGTGGGCCAAGACCTGTTCTTCGGTCAGTCGACGACGATCTTCACCAGCTCGCGCGGCTTGACCTGGGCGTGAGCGTCGAGGCCGTTGAGCACACGGAAGCGCTCCAGCGGCCGGTCGACACCCGACATCCGGTGCGACAGCGACTCCACGGTGTCGCCGGGCTGCACGCTGATCACCTTGATACGCAGCGGCCGCGCGGCCTGGATCTCCTCGAGCGACAGCCGCCGGAACGAATTCACCGTCTCGCGGGCGTTGCGGTCGCTCTCGGCGGTGCGCTGCCGGGTCGCGAAGATGAAGCGATAGACGTCGCTGCCAAACCGCAACGCATAGACCCTGAACTGCCACTGCTCACCGCGCGCCGTCACCGACGCGGTCGGGAAGCCGTTGACGGTCAGTTCCTCGGTCGAGCTCTTGTCGACGTTTTCCATCCAGCCGGAGTTTAAATAGTCGGCGAGCGACTGCTCTGCCGGCACCCGAACGACATCGAACCGCATTGCCTGATTGCCGCCTTCGCGCAGGCCGATCACCGCCTGCGCGGTGTTGTCGAGCGTGAACGAGTCGGGCACCTGGAAGGTGAAGCCGAGCTTGGGATGTAGGAAGCGCCGGCCGCGCACGAAGCCTTCGCTCGGGTCTTCGCCATAGACGATATTGTCGATCGCGTTGAGATAGGCCTCGCGGTCGCGCTCGCCACGTTCACCACGCCAGCCGCCCTGCGGCGCGGTGTATTGCCGGGCGTTGTTCTGGGCGTTGCTGACGCGCTCCGGCGTCGCCGGATGCGACGACAGAAAGTCGGTGCGGCTGTCGCCGGTGGCGCGATTGGCCTTGAGCGCCGCGTTGCGCTCCATCGCGGTGAGGAAGCGCGCCGCGCCGTAAGGATCGAACTGCGCCCGCGCCGAGATGCCGATGCCGATGCCGTCGGCCTCGAGCTCCTGCTGGCGCGAGAAACTCGCCATCGACAGCTTGGTTTTGGCCAGCGCCAGCGCCGTCATGCCCGGGTCGTTGCCCATGTCGGTGACGACGCGCGCGACCAGCGCCGCTTGGCGTGCCTGGTCCTCGCGGATGGCGGCGTGCTTGGCCAGCACATGCGCCATCTCGTGCGACAGCACGGACGAAAGTTCAGACGTATCGGTGGCGAGCGCGATCAGGCCGCGGGTGACGTAGAGCTGCCCGGTCGGCAGCGCGAAGGCATTGACGGCACCTGAATTGAGGATCGTCACCTTGTAAGTCAGATC
>NZ_QTKI01000367.1:0-4926 GCF_010820945.1 Rhodopseudomonas sp. BR0C11 | reverse complement strand
GGCGGGTTCCCCGGGCCGGCGCAGTCGATGCCATCGCGCAGCGTGGACTGCAGCTTCGCCACCAGCTCGCGGACGTCGGTGGCGTCGGCCATCACCACGGCGAATTCGTCGCCGCCGAGCCGCGCGACGTAGTCGGCTGGCGTCAGGCAGCGCTGCAGTCGCTCGGCGATGACCTGCAGCAGCTGATCGCCGACCGGATGACCGAGGGTGTCGTTGACGATCTTGAACTCGTCGATGTCGATGTAGAGCAGGGCGATCTGATCGCCGGGCTCGATCGCGCCGAGCGCGTCGCCGAGATGCTTGCGGAACGAGGAGCGGTTCGGCAGGCCGGTGAGGTCGTCGTAGTGCGCGAGATGGTGGATGCGGGAGTCCGCGCGCTTGCGCTCGGTGATCTCCTCGTGGGTCATCACCCAGCCACCGCCCTGGATCGGCTCGCGGGTGATCAGGATGGTTCGCCCGTCGGGAAGTTCGACCTCGAACGCACTGTGAGTGCCGGCGTTCTTGAGGGCGAACGCCTGATAGGATTCGAGCAGATGCGGATCGTGGCCGGCCTGCTGCAACTGGCGCACGATTTCGAAGGTGCGCATACCAAGCTTCAGTGCGTCGGCGGGCAGGCCATACAGATCGAGGTAGCGCTGGTTGAACAGCAACAGCCTTCCTGCGGAGTCGAACAGCGACAGGCCCTGCGCCATGTTGTCGACGGCGATGCTGTAGCGCTTTCGCAAATCGGTTTCCTGCCGGATGATCTGGCGACCGAGCTGAAACAACACCACGGCAACCGCGAGCGCAGAGGCGCATGCGACCGCCACCATCACCCACAGCTCGTGCCACCAGCTCGACAGCACGCCGGTGACCGAGCGCGACACCACCACGAACACCGGCTGCTTGGTTAGCATCCGCGAGGCGGCGAGCCGTTCGGCGCCGTCGAACGGGCTATTCACCCGCTGGGTGACGCTCGGATGCAGGAACAGCGGCTTGAGATCGGAATCGAGGAAGTTCTGGCCGTTCGCCTGAGTGAAGCGCGGCCAGCGCGTGATCAGCGTGCCGCCGCTGGTGAACACCGCAATCGAAGCGTCTTCGCCGAGCGCGATCGAGGAGGCGAGGTTCTCGTACCAGGTGCTGGGAATCGTCCGGGTCAGGATCCCTGTGGTCGCGAGGGTCGGGCCGCGCAGCCGCTTCACCAGGGTCAGCGCCAGGCTGCCGCGCACCGGATCGCGGATGAACTCGGCTTCGCCTTCGTCGCGCTCGTAATCGGCGGTCCAGCGTTTGAAGCTCGGATGCTGGCCGATCGCGACGTTCGGCAGCGGCCAGCCGCGCGAGGAGTTGATCAGGACGCCGCTGGCGTCGAACAGGTCGAAGTCGCCGAGCTCGCCGGCCTTCAGCGACAGCAGCGTGTGGGTCGACAGCGCCTTGGCGAGCGGGAAGGCCTGTTCGAGCGAGGAGGCGGTGTCGCTCTGATCGGCGTTGAGGGTCTCGAAGGTGCGGTCGAATTGGCGGGCGAGCAGCAGGGCGGTGTTGCCGAGCTCGCGTTCGGCGTTGCGCAGGACGCGTTCACGGCCGTCGGCGATCATCCAGGCGGTGACCATCGAGATCGCGGCGATCAGCAGCACGCCGATCCCGACGATCCATCGCACGGACACGTTCCCCGGTCCTCGCAACAGGCTGCGCGCCCGTGCGTTCCACCCAACCCTTGCCATTGACCACCCCAGCCGGCGTCTTGATGTTCTCCTCACTACCGGGGGTAGATGGAGATCTCGTTAGTACATTTACCGGCACTTTCTCCGCTCAAAAGCACGCGGCGCAGTCGGTGAGACCGCTATCGGTACTATGTTGGGTAGAAAACAGTGCGGTGCGGTACCGAAGTCCGCGTCGGCTCTTGGCCGCTCCCTAACGGCGTCTCCGGACGTTCGGACATCGTTCACCAGTGGAGAACAATTTTCTCTGGGTTGGCGCGCACCGGGCGTCTGCTGGCGTCACCGCGTCGAGCGCTGGTGGTGGACGGCAGACGCCGGGAGCCTCGGGCAGCGGTGCGAGAACCATGGTGGGCGGCGAGAGATTCGAACTCCCGACCCTCTCGGTGTAAACGAGATGCTCTAACCAGCTGAGCTAGCCGCCCACCGCGCCTATCTACCGCGTGGGCCATGGTCTGTGCAAGGCAGGCTGGACCGGCGTAGGGCCGATCCAGCTTTGCGGCAGTCTTGGCGGCCGTTAGCTCTCGGCCGGAGAGGCCGCAGGCTCGCGCCGCGTCCCCATCCGCTGCAGCACCGCGAAGAACGCCGGGACGAACAGCACCGCGAGGCCGGTCGAGGCCAGCATGCCGGCCACCACCGCGACGCCGAGCGAGACGCGGGCGCCGGCACCGGCGCCGGTCGCGAGCGCCAGCGGCAGCATGCCGAAGATGAAGGCGAACGAGGTCATCAGGATCGGGCGGAACCGCAGCCGCGCCGCTTCCACCGCGGCTTCGGCGACCGGCATGCCCTCCATACATTTCTCGCGCGCATATTCGACGATCAGAATCGCGTTCTTTGCCGCGAGCGCGATCAGCAGCACGATGCCGATCTGGGTGTAGAGATCGTTTGGCAGTCCCGACCATTCCAGCGCCGCGACGGTGCCGAGCAGGGTGAGCGGCACGGCGAGGATTACCGCCAGCGGCTGCAGCCAGCTTTCGTATTGTCCGGCGAGCACGAAATACACCAGCAGCAGCGCGACCGCGAACACGTAGTAGATCTGATTGCCGACCACCTGCTCCTGATACGACATCCCGGTCCACGCCGTGCCCATCGACGAGGGCAGCGACTTGGCGGCGACTTCGCTCATCAGCGACATTGCTTCGCCGGAGCTGAAGCCGGCCGCCGGGCTGCCGACCAGCGTTGCGGCGGGGTAAAGGTTGTACAGCGTGATCAGCGGCGGGCCGACCTCGTCGGTCAGGTACGCGACCGCGCCGACCGGCACCATCTGGCCATTGCTGCCTTTCACCTTCAGCTTCAACACGTCGTCGGGCCGCAGCCGGAACGGCGCGTCGGCCTGGACGTAGACCTGGAACACGTTGTTGAACTTGGTGAACTGGTTGACATAGGTCGAGCCGAGATAGCTTTCGACGGCCGAGAACACCTGGCCGACGGTGACGCCGAGCGTCTCCGCCTTCATCCGGTCCACCACCAGGCGGAGCTGCTTGACGTTGCCCTTGAAGGTCGAGGCCGCGTGGGTGATGCCGCTCTGGGTCGAGGCGTTGGCGGCGAGCTGTTCGGTGGCGTTCTGCAGCGCCAGGAAGTCCGAACTGCCGTTTTTCATCTCCACCATCATGGTGAAGCCGCCGGTGTTGCCGATGCCCTGGATCGGCGGCGGCAACAGCACCAGCGCAGTTGCGGTGTCGAGCTGGCCGAGCGCGGCGCGCACCTTGCCTGCGATCGCGTCGATGCTGAGATCCTTGGTCTTGCGCTGATCCCAGTCGTGCAGCACCACGTACAGCATGCCGGCGTTGTACATCGTGGCGTTATTGTCGAGCGGCGAGACGCCGGAGACGCCGATCACGCTTTCCACGCCCGGAGTCTTGCGCACCAACTCGACCGCCTTGGCGACCGCGGCGTCGCTGCGCCCGGCGGAGGCCGCATCCGGCAACTTCAGGCTGATGATGAAATAGCCTTGATCTTCCGAGGGCAGGAAGGCTGTCGGCACCCGCGACACGCCATAGAACGCGACCCCGACCAGCACCAGGCCGACGATCGTGGTCAGGATGCTGAACGCGACCAGGCGGCGGATCAGCGCCGCATGCACGGCCTCGCAGCGCGCATACACCGCATTGAAGATGCGATAGACGATGCCGCGCTGCTCCGGCGGCACCGGCGCGCGAAGCCAAAGCGCGCATTGCGTCGGCTTCAGCGTCACCGCATTCACCGCCGAGATCAGCGCGGTGGCGGCGATCACCAGCGCGAATTGCTGATACATCTTGCCGGTGAGGCCGGGCAGGGCGGCGGCGGGCAGGAACACCGCCATCAGCACCAGCGTGATGCCGATGATCGGGCCGAACAGCTCCGACATCGCCTTCACCGCGGCCTCTCGGCTCGACATGCCGCCGGCGATGTGTCGGGACACGCCTTCGACAATGACGATGGCGTCGTCGACCACGATGCCGATCGCCAGCACCAGCGCGAAGAGGCTGGTGGTGTTGACGGTGAAGCCCATCGCAGACATCGCCGCGAACGCGCCGATGATCGTCACCGGCACGGTGGTGGCGGGGACCAGCATCGCCCGCCAGTCCTGCAGGAACATCAGGATCACCACCAGCACCAGCACGGCGGCGATGAGGAGCGTTTCGTAGACCTCATTGACCGAAGCGGTGATGAACTTGGTGCTGTCGAACGACACTTTGTAGTCGAGACCGGCCGGGAACGAACCCGCCATCTCCTTCATCTTGGCGTTGACCGCCTGCGCCACCGACAGCGCGTTGGCGCCCGAGAGCAGCGAGATCGCTATCGCGGCCGAGGGCTTGCCGTCGAGCGTGGCGTTCTGGCCGTAAGAGGAGGCGCCGAGTTCGACGCGGCCGATGTCGCCGATTCGCACCAGCTGGCCGCCGCCCTGGTCGACCGCTTTGACCACGATCTTTTCAAAATCGGTGGCTTCGTTGAAGCGGCCGACGACGTCGAGCGCGTATTGGAAATTGACGATCGACGGCGCCGGCGGCCCGCCGACCAGGCCGGCGGTGACCTGGTTGCTCTGCTGCTTCACGGCGCTGATCACGTCGCTCGGCGTCAGGCCGTAGCTTTGCAGCTTGTCCGGATCGAGCCAGATCCGCATCGCGTAGGATCCGGAGCCGAGCACCGAAACGTCACCGACGCCGGGCAGCCGCGCCAGTTCGTTCTGGATGTTGATCTTGGCGTAGTTGGCGAGAAACAGATTGTCGTAGCGGCCGTCCGACGAATACAGGCT
>NZ_QTKI01000366.1:0-4957 GCF_010820945.1 Rhodopseudomonas sp. BR0C11 | reverse complement strand
TGTCCGGTCAGCAACGCGTTGTCGGACAGGCTCATGGTCGGCACCGTTGCGTGGCCGAGCCGCTGTTCCGGCACGAAAGCGGCGCCGAGCTGGCGCCGCTGGTTGATCGAAAGGTTTCCGGCGGCCTCGCCGACAAGGTTGATCGCGTCCGATCGCGCGATTCTCGTCTCGCCGGACAGCGCCGCGAACAGCTCGTCCTGGCCGTTGCCGGCAACTCCGGCGATGCCGACGATCTCGCCGCTACGGACTTCGAGGGAGAGGTCGCGCAGCGTGACGCCATGTGGATCGTCGGGACGCAGCGTCAGGCCGTTGACGCTCAGCAACGGGCCTCCGATCGAATGGCTGGATTGCTTCGGCGCCGTCACGTCGCTGCCGACCATCATCCGCGCCATCGAAGCGGCGCTTTCCTGGCGCGGGTCACAGCTGCCGACGACGCGGCCGGCGCGCAGGATGGTGGCGACGCCGGCAAGCCGCCTCACTTCGTCGAGCTTGTGCGAGATGTACAACAGCGCGCGGCCGTCCGCTTTCAGCCGCTCCAGCACGTCGAACAGCCTGTCGGCTTCGGCCGGTGTCAGCACCGCGGTGGGCTCGTCGAGGATCAGAAGCTGCGGGTCTTGCAGCAGCGCGCGGACGATCTCGATCCGCTGCCGCTCCCCGACCGACAGCCGCCATACTTCGCGCTTGGGATCGAGCGGCAGGCCGTAGCGCTGCGAGATCTGCTCCAGCTCCGTCGCCAGCTTGCCGACCGAGATACGGCGATCGAGCCCGAGCGCGACATTCTCGACCACGGTGAGATTGTCGAACAGCGCGAAGTGCTGCGACACCGCGGCAATGCCGCAAGCTCGCGCTTCCGCCGGGCCTGCGAACGCGATCGGCGTCCCGCGCCAGATCATCCGGCCCTCGTCCGGCTGCAGCAGCCCGGTGATCATCTTCACCAAGGTCGACTTGCCGGCGCCGTTCTCGCCGAGCAGCGCGTGAACTTCGCCGCCGGCGATGTCGAGATCGATCGCCTGATTGGCGACAAAGCTGCCGAATCGCTTGGTCAGCCCGCGGCCCTGAAACAGCGGCGGCGACGGCTCGCGCGAATCGGAATCAGAAGGGAGAGCCATTCACCATCACATCGGCGGCAGGGTAATTCCGTAAGGTCCACGACCGGGCAGGGACGCCCGCGCGCCGATAATGTAATGGAAATCCGCTGTGGCGGCGATCCGTCATCCGTTCGTCGACTCCACGGCGTAGGTCGTCCTCTGTACCCTGGAAACCGTCATGGCCGTCCGTTTGATCATTGGCTGGGTGCTGCTCGCCGCCGCCGTCGGGTGGGGCGCTTGGTTCGTTGCGCGCGCGTCGCGCCGGGCGCTGTGGCTGAGAGTCGCGATCGCAGCGATCATCCTCGCCGGTTGTGCGGCCTCGTTCTGGATGTACGGCGACCACCTCGACAAGACGCTCGGCGCGGTGGTCGGCTATTTTTTGTTGTGGGGCTCGGTTTTCGTCCTGTCCGGCGCCTGCGCCGGCGTGGTCGTCGGCACGCTGATCGCGTTGCTGCTCGTCTAGAGCTGCGGCCGCGGGCCGATGAAACCGAACGCCGGCAGGATCGTTGTGCAAGACCCGCGCGGCGGGGTTCTGCGCCGCTTGCTGTCGTTCGTCCTCCGGAGGCCCTCATGACCTTTCGTTTCGCCGCTCCCGCCCTCGCCGCCGGCTTTGCTGGTGCGCTGCTGCTCGCGCCCTCTGCGGGTGTGGCTGCGGGGGCTTTCGACGGTTTGGCCGGATACTGGGCGGGCAATGGACGGGTGCAGATGTCGGACGGCTCCGCCGAGCGGATTCGCTGCCAGGCGTCTTACGCGGTTGGCGGCGACGGCCGTCTGATGCAGCAGAAGCTGACCTGCGCCAGCGACAGCTACAAGTTCGACATTTCGAGCAACGTCGAAGAGACCGGGGGCCGCCTCTCCGGGACCTGGAGCGAGGCGACCCGCAACGTCACCGGTAATGTGTCGGGTACGGTGCGCGGCGGCAACATTTCGGCGCAAGTGGCGGGACCGGGCTTCAACGCCTCGTTGTCGGTCGCGTCCCGCGGCGCGTCGCAGTCGGTCACGATCGTGCCGCAAGGCAATGACGTGCGGCAAATCTCGGTCTCGATGAAGCGCCGCTAAGCGAGAAGGAGACGGCGTGTGCCAGCGCAGACGCCGTCACTCTCGCATGTGAGCCGATCTCGCATTTGATCCGCCTTACCTATTCGTAAGTAATCATCCCTCTTTCCATATCTCTGTGCACCAGCTGTACGGTCTGTGCTCGCGTGCGCGTGATAGCATCTTGCCGAAGATTAATATCCGGCACAGCTCGCCGTAAGGTGGCTCTCCTATATTCGGTCTCATCGTTTCACGTTCACGATCGACCAGATGGAGACCACGTCATGCAAGGCGACCAGTTCGACCACGTATCAGCTCAAACCGAGGCTCATATCCGCAAAGTGTTGAGGCCGCGGCGTCTCTCGCTGCTGGCTTCCGCTGCCGGCTTGAGCATGGTGGTGGCGCTCGGCGGCGTCGGCTATCTCACCCGCGAGATGCCGTCGCTGACGTCTCCGGCCTATGCGGCTGAGAACGGCAAGCCGGCGCCGGCCGGGTTCGGCGATCTGGTCGACAAGGTGAAGCCGGCGGTGATTTCGGTCCGGGTCAAGATCGATGACGATCGCCAAACCACGCCGCTGGTGCGTGACGATGGTGATGGCGACCAGATGCAGATGCCGCGCGGCCTCGCGCCGTTCCAGCAGTTCGAGCGTCAGTTCGGATTCCGCGGCCCTGAAGGCATGCCGAAGCGGCACCAGATGATCACCGGCGAAGGCTCCGGCTTCTTCATCACCGCCGACGGCTACGCGGTCACCAACAATCACGTGGTCGATCACGCCAAGTCGGTGCAGGTGACCACCGATGACGGCACCATCTACACCGCCAAGGTCGTCGGCACTGACGACAAGACCGACCTGGCGCTGATCAAGGTCGACGGCAAGACCGACTTCCCGCACGTCAACTTCGCCGATGCGCCGGCGCGGGTCGGCGACTGGGTGATCGCGGTCGGCAATCCGTTCGGTCTCGGCGGCACGGTGACGGCAGGCATCGTTTCGGCGCGTGGCCGTGACATCGGTTCGGGCCCCTATGACGACTACGTGCAGATCGACGCGCCGATCAACAAGGGCAATTCCGGCGGTCCGGCGTTCGACACCAATGGCAATGTGATCGGCGTCAACACGGCGATCTATTCGCCATCGGGCGGCTCGGTCGGTATCGGCTTCGATATCCCGGCCGCGACCGCGAAGCTGGTGGTGTCCCAGCTCAAGGACAAGGGCTACGTCACCCGCGGCTGGCTCGGCGTTCAGGTGCAGCCGGTGACGGCGGAGATCGCCGACAGCCTGGGCATGAAGCAGGCGCGGGGTGCGTTGGTCGACAGTCCCCAGGACGGCAGCCCAGCCGCGAAGGCCGGCATCAAGGCCGGCGACGTGATCACCGCGGTCGACGGCAAGGAGGTCAAGGACTCCCGCGCGCTCGCCCGCACTATCAGCACGCTGACGCCGGGCTCCTCGGTGAAGCTCGACGTGTTGCACAACGGCCAGTCCAAGACCATCGATCTGACGCTCGCCGAAATGCCCGGGGATCATCAGAAGGTTGCCGACAACAGCGGTGATCGCGACGGTGCCCGCCCGTATCTCGGCCTGCGCGTAGCGCCGGCCAGCGACGTCGACGGTGCCGGCAAGAACGGCGTGGTCATTACCGGCCTGGATCCGGACGGGCCTGCCGCCGACAAGGGCCTGCGCACCGGTGACGTCATTCTCGACGTCGGCGGCAAGGCGGTGACCAACTCGGGCGACGTCCGCAACGCGCTGACCGAGGCCAGCAAGGACGGCAAGAAGACCGTACTGATGCGGGTGAAGACTGCTGACTCGGCTGCCCGCTTCGTCGCGGTGCCGATCGCCAAGGGCTGAGCCGCACGGCATCCATCTCGTGAACGATGACAAGGGACGGCTCAGCGCCGTCCCTTGTTCGTTTGCGCCGTCGTTGTGAGCCGCCTGGCAGAGATTTCACCTTCGGTAGAGCAACCTGGAACGTTGCCGCCGCGTTGTTGGGACAAATCGTCTTTGTCCGGATCGCAAAGGAAACACTGATGACCAGGCGCGACGTCATCGAAACGGTGGTGGTGACCGGCGCCAGTGCGGGCGTCGGCCGGGCGATCGCGGTGGCGTTCGGTCGCCGCGGCTGCAAAGTCGGCTTGATTGCGCGAGGGCGCGAGGGACTCGACAGTACCCGGCGTGAGATCATTCGCCTCGGCGGCGAGGCGCTGCTGATCGAGGCTGATGTCGCCGATGCCAAGGCGATGTTCGACGCGGCCGCGCGCGTCGAGTCCGAGTTCGGCCCGATCGACTTGTGGGTCAACAATGCGATGGTGACGGTGTACGGCGCGAGCATCGACCTGACGCCCGACGAATTTCACCAAGTCACCAAGGTCAGCTATCTCGGCCAAGTGCACGGCACGCTGGCAGCGTTGCGTCACATGCGTCCGCGCAACCGCGGTGCGATCATCTCGATCGGTTCGGCACTGGCGTATCGCTCGATTCCATTCCAGGCGCCGTATTGCGCCGCCAAGGCTGCAACCCGTGGGTTCATCGACTCGCTGCGCAGCGAGCTGATGAACGAGAACAGCGCCGTCACCCTCACCATGGTGCATCTGCCTGCGGTGAACACGCCGCAGTTCGATTGGGCCCGCAACAAGTTCGATCGCAAGGCGGCACCGGTGCCGCCGATCTACCAGCCTGAAGCGATCGCCGAGGCGGTGGTTCGCGCCGCCGAGCGGGCGCCGCGCGAATATTGGGTCGGTTCCTCCGCCGTCAAGGCGATCGTCGCGCAGATGCTGATGCCGTCCGTCGCCGATCGCATCCTGGCACGTGCCGGCATTGATAACGAGACCAGCGACG
>NZ_QTKI01000365.1:0-4970 GCF_010820945.1 Rhodopseudomonas sp. BR0C11 | reverse complement strand
AATGCGGTCCAGCCGGCGGCAAGATCGAACACCGGCGTATAAGGCGGCTGGGCGATCGCGGTGTGCGACAGGCTGATCTTCACCACGAAGCCGAACGGCACCAGGAAGAACAGCAGCATCCAGACATAGGGCGCGACGGCCGCGAGCCGCGCCGGCTTGGTGAAAATCCGGCGGCCGCTCATCGGGTCAGCACCACGCAATCGTCGGGCGAGAACCACGCCACCACGTGCTGGCCGGCGTGATACGCGTCGACGTCGAGCCGCGTCGTATTGGCCATCGCGGCCAGCAAGGTGGCGCCGTGATCGAGCCGAACCTTGTAGCTGGTCATGCCGCCGGCATAGCCGATGTCGGTAATGGTGCCGTCGAGCCGGTTGATCGCATCGGCATGGCCGGCGTCGGCGGCAGGGCCGCGCAGCGACAGCTTGATCTTCTCCGGCCGGATCGCGCCGCAGATCGCCTCGGCCTCCAGCGCGGTGCGCGGCTCTGCCACCACGACCTCGCCGGCCCCGCCGGTCGCAACCGTGATGCGGCCGTTGTCGCGGCCGGCGACGCTGCCTTCCAGCATGTTGACGTCGCCGACAAACTCCGCGACCCAGCGCGACGCCGGCGCTTCGTAGAGCTGCCGCGGCGCCGCGACCTGATCGAGCTTGCCGGCGCGCATCACGCCGATCCGGTCGGCCACCGTCATCGCCTCCTGCTGATCGTGGGTGACGATCACGAAGGTCATGCCGAGCCGCTTCTGCAGCGCCATCAATTCCAGCTGCGTGCTTTCGCGCAGCTTCTTGTCCAGCGCCGCCATCGGTTCGTCGAGCAACAGCAGCTTCGGCCGCAGCGCAAGCGCCCGCGCCAGCGCGACGCGCTGCTGCTGGCCGCCGGAGAGCTGATCCGGCTTGCGCTTGCCGAGCCCTTCGAGCCTGACCAGCGCCAGCATCTCGGCGACCCGCGCCTTGATCTCCTTGCGGGGCAGTCGCGCCCGCTTCAGCCCGAACGCGATGTTGGCCGCGACGGTAAGGTGCGGAAACAGCGCGTAGTTCTGGAACATCATGTTGACCGGGCGCTCGTGCGGCAGCACCGCGGCGATATCCACGCCGTTCAGCAGGATGCGCCCGGCATCCGGCGTCTCGAAGCCCGCCAGCATCCGCAGCAGCGTCGTCTTGCCGCAACCGCTGGGACCCAGCAGCGCGAAGAACTCCCCGGCCTTGATGTCCAGCGACAGCCGGTCGACGGCGACAAAACCGCCGAACCGTTTCTCCACGGCTTCGATACGCAACAGCGGCTCACCGGCAACCTCGGCCGGCGCGGAATATCCAGCGTGCTCCGTCATGTCCTCAGCGTCTCTACAGCTCCAGGCCGGTTCGATCAGAACCGCAAGCTGTAGCGGCCTATCGCACGCTACTCAACCGTCGCGAACGCCGGTACTTCGCTCATCCCTCGCCGTCGGGCGTCAGGATCACCGGCTGGGTATCCGGCGTACTGAGACTCCACATCGCGTCGAACATCGAGGCCTGGAACGCGGCGAATTCGGCGCTGTCGATGATCAGCCCGTAGCTCTCGCGTGCAGACGAGATCAGGCAGACTTTGTTGCCGTAGATGAAACAGGTCATCGACAGCGTGTGCTCGTGCGGCGCGTAGCGCAGCTCGCGGCACAATTCCTGGCTGGACGGCCAGATCGGCGCGATGTCGCGCTCGACCGAGCGGATTACCCGCAGCCAAATGCCGCGGCGGGCGCGCTCCTGCAGGTAGTGCTCCATTTCTTCCAGGCCCGGCTCGGCCATTAGTTCGCGCATCGACAGCGTCGCGCGCAGCACCTTGTCACCGCCGGAAAGCGTATCCCACAGCGTGGTGCGGATACCTTCGGGCCCGGGATGGAAGCGTACGTTCGGCTGGCCGCTCTCGTGGTGATACATCGAGCGCAGCACCGGCATCACGTCTTCCAGCATCTGCCGACGCGCTTCCAGCCGCTCCAGCAGGATGCCGGGCTCCTGCGCGACGACGAAGCGCCGCTTGCCGTGGTCGACGAACCGGACCAGCCCCTCGGCTTCCAGCTTGGCGAGCGCATCATGCGCGGTGGTGCGCGGCAGGCCGGCCTTGGCCGCCACCGCCGTCACCGACGCGCCGCCGAGCCCGACGGCGGTCAGATACAGCTTGTAGAGCGACCCGGTGATGCCGATCCGGGCCAATTTTCCTTCGATATCCAACGTCGTCCCCCACCGCCGAAGCGCGCCGACCATGTCCGATCTCGGCCGCAACGTCTATTGTCGGATTTTTCCGACGATTTATGGCCGAAATTGACCGCAATGCACAATGCGCCGGCAAATGGCGTCAAGTTAAGCGGATATTTTGCGGTTTTGCTCGATTTATGTTCCGACGCCTCGCCGATTCAGATTGACGGATTTGTCCGACATATTCCAAAGTTCAGGGGTCACGCGACGACGGAGCGCGACCAAAGGAGGATTGCAGATGGAAGCGGAAGCCGATGCGGGCCGCCTGCCGGTTGAAACCATGAGGCCGCGGTTCGCGATGATTCAGAATGCCTTTGCGGGGCGGCCGATGCGGGCCGCGGTCGGTCTCACCGCGTTCTTCGCGATCTGGCAGGCGATCACCCAGCTCAATCTGGTCGACGGCTTCCTGCTGCCCTCGCCGGTCGCGATCGCCGAGGCGCTGTGGCAACTCGCGCTCGACGGCTCGCTCTGGGTGCATCTCGGCGCCAGCCTGCAGCGCGTCGCGGTCGGCTTCCTGCTCGCCTGCGTCGTCGGCCTGGCGCTCGGCTTGCTCTGCGGCTGGTGGCGCACAGTGTCGGACTACGTCCGGCCAGTGATCGAAGCGCTGCGGCCGATCCCGCCGCTGGCCTGGATCCCGATCACCATCCTGTGGTTCGGCCTCGGCGACGCTGCCTCCTACTTCCTGGTGTTCCTCGGCGCCGTCTTCCCGGTGTTCATCGCCACCTACACGGCGATCCGCGGGCTCGACCGCAACCAGATGAACGCCGCGCTCTGCCTCGGCGCCAAGCCCTGGCAGCTGTTCACCGACGTGCTGATCCCCGCCTCGCTGCCGATCATCCTGCCCGGCCTGCGCATCGCGCTCGGCGTCGGCTGGATGTGCGTCGTCACCGCCGAACTGATCGCCGCCCAGACCGGCCTCGGCTACCTGATCCAGCAGTCACGCATGCTCTTCCAGATCAACAACGTCGTCGCCGGCATGGTGACGATCGGACTGATCGGCTTTGCGATGTCCGCCATCCTTGAACGTATCGAGCGGCGCGTGAACGCGTGGGCTCCTTCCGAGCGCAGCTGAGGGCCCTCACCATGAACGCACAATTCGCACCCGCCACCTTCGCCGCCGCCGAGCTTGCCGTGCCACAGGCCACCACCGCCGAGGTCCAGATCGACATCCGCAATGTCGGCAAGGTGTACGACTCCAAGACCACCCACCAGGCGGTGATCGCGCTCGACGGCGTGTCGCTGCGCATCAAGAAGGGCGAGTTCATCTCGCTGCTCGGCCCGTCGGGCTGCGGAAAGTCGACGCTGCTCAGCATCATCGCCGGCTTCCAGTCGGCCTCGAGCGGCCAGATCCTGCAGGACGGCCGTCCGATCTCGAAACCTGACGCGTCGCGCACCGTGGTGTTTCAGGACTACGCACTGTTCGGCTGGATGACGGTGCAGCAGAACGTCGAGTTCGGCCTGAAGGCGAAAGGCATGCCGAAGGCCGAACGCGCCGAGATCGCGCGAGCGCTGATCAAGACGGTTCACCTCACCGGCTTCGAAGACAAGTATCCGCATCAGATGTCCGGCGGCATGAAGCAGCGCGCCGCGATCGCCCGCGCGCTGGCGCCCGATCCCGACATCCTCCTGATGGACGAGCCGTTCGGCGCGCTCGACGCCCAGACCCGCGTGCTGCTGCAGGAAGAAATCGCCCGCATCTCCTCGGAGGCCGGCAAGACGGTGATCTTCGTCACCCACGGCATCGAAGAGGCGGTGTTCCTCGCCGACCGCGTGGTGGTGATGAGCCCGCGGCCCGGCCGCGTCCGCGACGAAGTGCTGGTGCCGCTGCCGCGGCCGCGCACCGCCGAAATGCGTTCCGATCCATGGTTCGTCTCCACGGTCAACGACCTCTGGGAGACGCTGAAGCCTGAATGGCAAAAAGGGGAATAAGCCGTGACAATCACTGTATCGCGCCGCCGCTTCGGTCAGCTCGCCGCCGGCTTTGCCGCCACCATGCCGCTCGCGGCGCCGTCGATCCTGCGCGCGCAGGGAGCCGACGTCGTCAAGATGGGCTGGTTCAACACCACCACGGTGTCGGCCCAGATCGCCCACGTGCTGATGCGCACCGATATCGCGGAGCGTCACGGCCTGAAGATGGAGATGATCCAGCTCGCTGCGTCGCCGGCGATCACCGAGGCGCTGGTCTCCGGCGCGGCCGACATCGGCACGCTGTCCGATTTTGCCGCCGTCACCACGATGGCGATCGGCGCGCCGGTCACCACCGTGTCGTCGCAGGCGATCTTCCGCTCGGCCGTGCTGACGACCAAGAAGTCCGGCATCACCGATTTGGCCGGCCTCAAGGGCAAGCAGATCTACGGCACCTTCGGCATCACCGCGTTCCAGAACGCACAGGAGGCCGTGGCGAAGGCCGGACTGACGCCGGGCAAGGACGTCACCTTCGTCAATGTCGGCCCCGCCGAACTCGCCGACGCGGTCGGTTCGCAGCGGATCGATGCGTTCTTCACCTACGACCCGTTCGTATCGTTCTTCGAGAACGCCGGCTTCGCCCAGGTGGTGTCGCAGAACGTCACGCCGGTGATCGTGCTCGCCGCCAATAACCGCTTCTTCAAAGACCGCCCCGACGTGCTGAAACGGATGCTGATGGCGAATTCCGAAGCGCTGTTCTTCGCCAGCCAGAATCACGATCTGGTCAATGGCTGGTTCCGCACGCTGGAGCCCGCCAAGAACATTCCGGTCGAGGTGCTGGAG
>NZ_QTKI01000364.1:0-4994 GCF_010820945.1 Rhodopseudomonas sp. BR0C11 | reverse complement strand
CAGATGAATGTCGTTGACGGCATTGGCGATCTGGCCGATCTCGTCGCCGCGCTCGGTGCCGCTGACATCGACATCCTGGCCGCGCGCCATCGCCTGCAGATCGCCGACCAGCCGGGCGATCGGGCGGGCGACACCGAACTGGACCAGTGCGAACGCCGCCGCCAGCACCGCCAGGAATGCGCCGCCGACGATCACCACCGTTGATGTCACGGCGTTCTTCACATCGGCCGCTGCTTCATGCGAGCGCTTTGCCAGCGAGTCGTCGAGGCGTGTGGTGATGGTGCGGACGTGGTCGCGCAGCGCGTCGGTCTGCGGGATCATCGCGCGGTTGAGGCGCGAGGCTTCCTCGTTGTTGTTGGCGAGCGCTTCCTTCTCGAGCTTGGGATAGCTCTTGGTCATGATCTCGTCGAACATCGCCGCCGCCTTGTCGAAATCGGCGGCGAATTGCGGCAGCGCCTTACGACCGATCGCAATCTGATCCTGGAAATCCTTGTAGTTGGCGCGGACCTCCTGGACGACCTCGTTCATCATCGGAGGATCCGTCTCTGCGGTGAGCCGCCAGATCAGCCGGCCGAAATTGTAAACGCGGGAGTTGACACGAAGATTCGCCTTCATCCCGGCAACGTCCTTGTCGATCATCTCCGAATAGATGCCGACCGCCTCGGTGGTCTTCGACGACGAGTGCCACAAACCGAACGCCGTCACCAAACCGAGCAGCAGGAAGCAGGCGAGGATCTTGTAAAGCAGTTTGATGTCCGAGAGTTTCATGGGACGGTCCGTTCGAAAATACGGGCGGGATCTTGAAAATCGGGGAGGATGCCGGGCGGACAGGCATCGCTGGCGCGATCGGCGAGGAGGGTGGCCGCCGAGCGGCCGTTCGGCCGGGCGGCGTGCCGAAGTGTGCCGGGCAGGGCACCGAAGCGCGGACTCATGCGAAGACGCTCCGTTGCGAAGCACGAGTGATTTCGCGGTCCGTTTTAACGGAGTGGAACTATTCGATGGTTAATTCGGGAACTGGTACATCTACCAGTGATACGCAGCGGGGCTGATTTCCGCGGAGGAGGCGGCGCCAATGTCCACCATCCGCATCATCGTCCTAGCACCCGGCATGAATGAGCTCGCGGTGTGCGCGCGGTGGCGCGCCGAGACGTTCTCGGTGCTCAACGCCAGTGCGGCAGACGAACTGGCTTCCCTCGCGGCGTTCGTGGCAGATCCATCCGATCAGGTCGCCCTGATGGCGATGCATGATGACGAGCCGGCCGGGACCGCGCTGCTGGTTCGGTCCGAGATCGCCCCGGTGCACGATGTCACGCCGTGGCTTGCAGGGCTTTACGTCGCGCCGGCCCATCGTCGCCATGGCGTCGGCGCGGCATTGGTCGGCGCGATCGAGGACCAGGCGCGGCAGCGCGGCCACCGCCGGCTATTTCTCTACACAACGGATGCGGCGGATTACTATCAGCGGATGGGATGGAGCATCGTCGATCGCACACGCTGGAACGGCGCCGACACGGTTCTGATGGCGATCGATCTCTAATCTTTGGGGGAGCGGTTCAGCTTGCGCCGCTGCCGCCACCAGCCGCCTCCATCTCGGGCGAGCCGATCACCGTCCAGGGCCTGCTGGCGTCCGGTCCGACCCCGAACAGGTCGATATGGCCGCATCGTCGGCATTCGTAGGTGCGATGCTCGCAGCCATCGGCTGCGGGCGTGTTGCGCGTCAGGTTGGCCACGGCTCCGCACATCCGGCACGGATGGAAGAAGTAGTCGCGGTGTTGAAACGATCGCATGCCGGATGATTCCCTTCTGGGCGATGAAACTCAGCTTTGCAGCTCTGACGGGAGCGGTATTGCGTTACATCAAGCTTCGCGTAGTTCCAGCTGCGGAGCTTCCAGGGAGCCAAGGCTCGGTTCAGATGTCCGTGGTCTCAGCGCGCTGCGCGACGGCAGCTCCTTGCTCCGCAAACCGGTCACATGCGCATACGGAAAATTTGGCATTCCGCTGAAAAGCGGGCTGCGCCTCGTAGCGTCCCGAGGGTGGTCGGGTCGCTGATTTATGCGAATGATTTGCATGCTGTTGTGAGCTGCCGCGGGGAGGCTCACGATCCGAGCGACGCATGGACGCGGCGCACGAGCGGCCGACCCCATTCTTTCATCAACTGACAATGCCCGCGACGGCACGTCGAGGAACCAACGCATCATGTTCGCGAACCGGAGCAGCCCGGAGGTCGTCAGGCACGTTCCGCACCGCTGGCTGATCAGCCAGTGGACCCGGATGGGCGCGCTGCCTGATCCGACCATGGCGGCGTTCGGATTCGAGCCGGCGAGCATCGACCTGACCCGCTCTGTGATCACCCGCGTCGTTCCGATCGGCGAAGCGGCGCGTTTCCTGATCCTGCATTTCGGCGCGCAATTGGCGGAAGCAGTCAGCGTCGACGACGCCCAGGGGCGGCATCTCGACGAGATCCTGTCGCTTTCGACCCGCGATCACATCCTCGCCCAGTACGAGCTGTGCCGCCGCAGCCGCAAGCCGGTGTATTCGATCGCCTGTACCACCGATGCCCACGACGTGCCGGTCGACTATGAAAAACTGCTGTTGCCGTTCATCAACAGCCATGGCGAGGTGGTGTCGGTCCTCGCCACCACCTTGCTGATCAGCACCGAGGGGCGGTTCGAGCGCGACGGCATTTTTGCCCACGGTGATTTCCCGCCGCCAAGCGCGGTGGTGGTGTACTCGATCGATGTGCCGCGCGAGGACCAGCCGCACGCCGCCGCCTCCGTCTGACCGAGCGAACTGCCGAGGTCCGATCCACGCCTGTGGATTTGCGTTCGAACAAGTCCTTCGACTGGCGTCTCCGTATGATTTTGAACTGAGCGCACTGCGCGCCGACAGTATTCAAGATCAGGGATTCCCGCGGGGGAAAGGGGTTCGATGCAGGATGAGCTGTTTCGCGTTCTCTATGTCAGCCGAAACCGGATCGAAGGACCGCTCGATCGGCTGTCGTCGGAAATCGCCGGCATCCTGGCTACCTCCCGCATCAACAACGCCCGTGCTGGCATCACCGGGGCGCTGATCGTCAACAGCGGGTTCTTTGCCCAGGTTCTCGAAGGGCCGCGCAGCGCGGTCGAGAAAGTGTTTGAGACCATCCAGCAGGACCACCGGCACAGCGATGTCCAGGTGCTGCTCGCCAGCCCGATCACCGTTCGCGCATTCCCGAACTGGTCGATGGCGTTCGTCGGGCAGTCGCCGCTCCACCAGCACGCGCTGGCCTGGCTGCAGACCGAAACCGGCTTCCACACCGGCCATCTGATCGGCGAGCGGCTCTACACCATCGTGATGGAGATGGCCTATTCCCAAGAGGCGGGCGACGTCGCGTAGGGACGAAGCTTGCTTGCGGGGGGAGATGGTGCCGGCGGAGAGGATCGAACTCCCGACCTTCGGTTTACAAAACCGCTGCACTACCGCTGTGCTACGCCGGCATCGGCCAGACAGCTAGCAGCGCCGCCGCGGATCGACAAGACCGCCGCGGGTGGTTTCCAAGCGGGCGCGTGGCTTGCCGATCGAAAGAGCGCGTTAACGACGTTGCGGCGGAACGCAGCAGGCGGACCCGAAAACGCGCTCGCGCGTTAAGCTTAGCGGTCGCGAGCGGCCGTGCCTTAACCCATCTGCCAGGCTTTTCCCTTACCGTTGGCGCATGTCTGATCCTTTCACCCTTCGGCGTCTGGCCCAGGCGCTCGCGCTGCTGACCGTGACCGCGGCTCCGGCCTTCGCAGAGAGCGGCGGGCGGGCGATCGTGATTCCCGGCCGGCCCGGCGTGCCGATCATCATCAACGGGCGCGACGCGTCCTATGCGACGATCGAAGGCGACTGGGGGCTGGAGAGCGGCAACCACGTGCAGCCGACGATCTATGGCAGCCGACCGGTGGTGTATCCGGAGGTTGGCCACTATTACCCCGGCTCGAACCGGCTGCCCGGCTACGGCCGGTTGGAAGTCGAGCCGCCGGCGGACCGCAAGCTGCCGAAGCCGGCTGAGAGCTTCCATCAATCCTGGGAAGTGGAATCGCGGCCGCCGCAGCCGGCACCGCCGACCCCGATGATCGAACCCCAGGTGCTGATCGCGCCGCCGTTTGACGAGCCGCGGCCCGGTCCGCGGCCGTACCGTTGATGGCCGCCCCACGATCCCGACGACGACATCGAACAGGAGCGTAGTATGCGTACGATGATTTCCGGACTGGTCGCGGCGGTTGCCGTGGTGACCGCGAGCGCCGCACCGGCGCTGGCCTGTGGAGGAGGGCTGTTCGGCAATGGCTGCGGGCCGTGCGGCCCGGTGGTCAGCCCGTGCGGCAACGGCTACGCCACGTTCGAAACCGGTTACGGCTATGGCTACGGTACCGCGGCGTTTGAACGCCTGCCGGACCCGACCCGCTATTATTACGTCAACCAGGGCCCGGCCTATACCGGCCCGGGCCGGTTCGCGCCGCGCCCCTATTATGACGAGCGCGCCGTCTCGGTGTACCGCACCGGCACCGCCTACACCGGCGGCGCCTACGCGCATGCCATGACCCATCAGGTGATCGGCGAGCCGTCCTGGGGCCCGGCGGTGGTGCGCTATCATGGCCGCCATCACGCGCGCTCTTGGGCGCATCGTCACCATGCCGGCTGGCACCACGGCCACCGCAACCACGGGCCGGTGCATCACCCGCGCTATTGATTGATCGGCATCTCGCCAGCTTGAAAGCGCCCGTCCGCAGCCGATGCGGGCGGGCGTTGTGCGTCCAGAACCTTAGCGACTGCCCATCAGACCGAGCCGGCTGGCCCCGATGTACAGCGCCAGTGCGGCGGCGTTGGAGACGTTGAGGCTCTTGATCTCGCCGGGCATGTCGAGCCGGGCGACGGTGTTGCAGGTCTGCCGCGTCAGCTGCCGCAGGCCCTTGCCCTCGGCGCCGAGCACCAGCGCCAGCGGCTGGCGCAGTTCGACCGCGGCGAGACCGTCATCGCCC
>NZ_QTKI01000363.1:0-4995 GCF_010820945.1 Rhodopseudomonas sp. BR0C11 | reverse complement strand
GTCGGTGGACTTGGCCGAATCCGCCTTGGTCACGTGCATATACGGCGTCAGCCCGAGGCCTTGGCGGTCGGTGATATTCATGATGTGCCCCCACTCCAAATCCGTCCGAGTGGTGGGATTGCAAACTTCGCGCCACAAAGAAGCCTTGCCGATCAATGCGATCGTGAAACGCGCGGGCCGGAAAGACGGCGACAATTGCCGAGGCCGGCAAGCTTTTCCTATGCCGAAGGTCGATTCCGCGGCTGATGCATTTGGTACGGTTCTGATCGAACCTCGTGCCGACATGCGGTAGATTGCCCGCCGACGCGCGCGCCTTGCGGATCACGCCTGCGGGCGGCGCTGGACCTGATGGAGAACAGCCATTTCCGACCCTATCGAATTCTTCAAGACCCGCCGCTCGGTGAAGCCGCGCGAGATGACCGGGCCCGGCCCGACCCCGGACGAGTTGGAAACCATCCTGACGATCGGCGCGCGGGTGCCGGACCACGGCAAGATCGCGCCGTGGCGGTTCATCGTGTTCGAAGGCGACGCGCGCGCCCGTGCCGGCGAAGTGATCGGCGCGGTGTTCGCCCGCAAGCATCCCGAAGCGACCGCCGAGCAGATCGCTGCCGAGAAGGGCCGGCTGTCGGAAGCGCCGCTGGTGATCGCGGTGGTGTCGTCACCCAAGCCGCATCCCAAGGTGCCGGTGTGGGAGCAGGAATTGTCGGCCGGCGCGAGCTGCATGAACATCGTCTCGGCCGCGACCGCGCTCGGTTACGGCGCCAACTGGCTGACCGGCTGGATCGCGTTCGATCCCGAAGTGCTGAGCGGCCTCGGCCTGCGCGGCGACGAGAAGCTCGCCGGCTTCATCCACATCGGCACGCGGTCCAAGGACATCGAAGACCGGCCGCGACCGGAGCTGAACGCGATCGTGACGCGGTTCTAAGCATGCCCGGCTGCGGTCCGCTGAGCGCGCCGCAGCCGCCTGCGCGCTAAGCGCGGACGACCGGAAATACCCGGCCTTCGAACACCGTGCCCCAGATCGGCACGTCCTTGAGCTGCTCCGGCGGCACCGCGTACGGGTCCTGCTCGAGCACGGTGAAATTGGCGATCTTGCCCGGCGCGATGCTGCCGAGCTGGTCTTCGTGGCGCCAGGAATACGCCGCCTCGATCGTGATCGCGCGTAGCGCCGCATCGACCGACACCCGCTGCTCGGGACCGGCGACACGCCCGGACGGCGTCAGCCGGTTGACGCCGCACCACGCCAGATACAAGGGCGCGCTCGGCGCCATCGGCAGGTCGGAGTGGTAGGAGAGCGGCACGCCCTGATCGAGCACCGACTTGGCCCGAACCATCGCGTCCGCCCGCTCCGGCCCCAACCCCACCGCGCTGTATTTGTCCGCAAAGCCGGTCGTGTAGTACGGGTTTGCGCTGACCAGCGCACCGAGCCGCTTGATCCGTGCGACCTGATCTTCGGTCGAGTTGGCGAAATGCACGATCACGCTGCGATGATCGGTGCGCGGATGCTCGGCGTTCAGCTTCTCCAGAATGTCGAGCAGCTTCTCCAGCCCCAAATCGCCGTTGACGTGGGTGTGGATTTGGTAGCCGGCATTCCAGAACAGCCGGGCGCGGCGCTCCAGCTCGTCCGGCGGAATGATCCATTCGCCCTGGTGGCCGTCGAGATAGCCGTCTTTCATCTGCATCAGCTGGGAGATGATGGCGCCGTCGGCGAACAGCTTGATCTGGCCGGGGAAGAACATCAGCTTGCGGCCCGGTGCCTCCGGCGCCACCGCGATCTGCTCCTCCACCGCATCGAGCGCACCGTCGAGCCCGACCCGGTCGACGATGCCGCGTCCGTCGGCGATGAAGGTCGAATACATCGGCGTCTCGGGCGCGCCGAGGATTTGCTCGTACAGCTTCCACATGTCCGGCGTGTACAGCGCGCCCGGCTCCATATAGGCGGTGACGCCGTTGGCGTGCAGATAACTCACCATCTGCTTTAGCCCGAAGGCCAGCCGCTCCGGCGTCGCCAGCACCTTGAGCATCGGCGTGATCATCAGATTCAGGCCGTCTTCCCAGAAATGGCCCTCGCGCCAGTTGGCCTGGGTGCTCGCCCTGCCCTGGTTCTGCGTCATCGCCTCGGTGAGGCCGAGTGCCGCCAGTGCCGGGGTGTTCAGATAGAATTCGTGGCAGGAGCGATGCCACACCGCGATCGGCCGGGTCGGATTGATGGCGTCGAGCGCGGCGCGGTCGAGCTTACCGTGCCACAGCGCGTGATAGCCCCATGTCAGCAGCCAGGCGTCGGGCTTATCAAGCTTGGCGTCGGCCGCCTTCAGCCGTCGGCGCTGCCGGCCGCCTTGTGGGTGCCGCCGGGCAGTACCCAATCCTCCGGCGCGATCACCTCGACCGCCAGCGTCAGCGCGCCGAGCACCGGATGCAGATGCTGATCAATCAGCCCCGGCATCACGATCTTGCCCGCAAAGGTCTCATCCACGGTGAACGGCCGACTACCCAGCGCCGCCTTGACCTGATCGAGCGACCCGGCCGCGACGATCCGCTTGCTGGCAACGGCGACCGCGGTCGCTTCCGGCGCGCCGCGCTCCATCGTGATGAACTTCTTGGCCGTGAAGATCGTCACCGGCTGCGCTGCGCCGGCCGCCTGATCACTACCGAGCCCGCTCGCCAGCCGCGCATTGATACCACCGTCGGCCTTTGCCGACTTGGATACCACCGCCTCAGCCACGAACGGCACGCCCGCGCTCAGCGCGACAGCGCCCTTCAGGACCTTGCGTCGCGACGGCAGCGACAGCGAGCGAACGGCGAATTGAAAACCGGGATTGCAGGCAATGCACATCGCGCGTGCTCCAGGACCGAAGCAGTTAGTTGTCCTGCAAACAGCTTAGCACGCGAGTCGGGAACTCAGCGCCCCGGACCTTGGTCGCGCCTCGTCACGCCGCCTGTGAGGCCTGGCGCCCGAACCGCATCAGCAGCCCGCAAATCTCCGAGGCCGGCCGCGCCGGGCTGAACAGGAAGCCCTGCACCTCGTGGCAGCCCTCGGCGCGGAGCACATCGAGCTGTTCAACGCTCTCGACGCCTTCGGCCAGCGTGGTGATGTCGAGGCTGCGGCCGAGCCCGGCGATCGCACGCACGATCGCAAGGCAGTCTGGTCGCTGCGTCAGATCCTTCACGAACGAGCGGTCGATCTTGATCTTGTCGAACGGGAAGCTGCGCAGATAGCTGAGCGAGGAGTAGCCGGTGCCGAAATCGTCCATCGAGATCCGCACGCCCAGGCTGCGGAGCTGATGCAGCGTGGCGAGATTGGCCTCGCTGTCGGCGAGAAACAACGACTCGGTGATTTCGAGTTCGAGCCGGTGCGGTACCAGGCTCGACTGCGCCAGCGCCGAAATCACCACCTGCACCAGGTTGCGGCTGCGGAATTGCACCGGCGACAGATTGACCGCGACTTTGACGTCGGACGGCCAGGACGAAGCCTCGAGGCACGCCTGCCGCAGCACCCATTCGCCGAGGCCGACAATCAGGCCGATGTCCTCTGCGACCGGGATGAAGTCGGACGGCGAGATCATGCCGCGCTCGGGATGGCGCCAGCGCAGCAGCGTTTCGAAGCCGCCGATGCGGTCTTCGGCAAGATCGATCAGCGGCTGATAGTGCAGCTCGAATTCGCCGCGCGCGAACGCCTGCCGCAGGTCGAGCTCCATGTCGCGGCGGATCTGCGCCTGGCGGTCCATCTCCTTCTCGAAGAAATGGTGGCAGCCGCCGCCCGCAGCCTTGGCGCGGTACAGCGCCATGTCGGCATTGCGCGACAGCGCCTCGCATTCGTCGCCGTCGGATGGCGCCAGTGCGAGGCCGATCGAGGCACCGATCACCACTTCGAGCCCGTCCATGTCGTAGGGCGCGCTCAGTATCTCGATCAGCCGCGCCGCGAAGCTGCTGGCCTCGTTCGGGGTCGCCAGCGAGGTCAGCACGATCGCAAATTCGTCGCCGCCGAGCCGCGCCACCAGATCGCCGTCGCCGATCTGCTGCCGCAGCCGTTCGGCGACGCATTGCAGCAGCCGGTCGCCCATCGGATGGCCGAACGAGTCGTTGACGTTCTTGAACAGATCGAGGTCGACGCACATCACCGCGACCATGGTGCCGCTGCCGCGGGCCTGCGCCAGCGCCTGCTCCAGCCGCTGCTGATACAGCGCGCGGTTCGGCAGATTGGTCAGTCCGTCGTGATGCGCCATGTGGGCGATCTTGGCCTCGGCCTTGCGGCGCTCGGTGATGTCGACCACCGCGACCAGGAAGCCGTCACGGCCGTCGAACACCACGCGGCGGCCGAAGGTCAGCACGTGGATCTCGGAGCCGTCGGCTTTGACGTGTCGCCAATTGCCTTCGGACTGATAGCTGTCGCGCATCTCCAGCAGCGTCTGGCCGTGCGCGATCCACTCTTCGCGCGGCCAGATCTCGCGCAGCGACATCCGCACAAACCGCTCGCGCGGATAGCCGTAATGCGCCACCGCGGCGTCGTTGACGCTGAGGAATTCGAAGGTCTGGGCGTCGAACACCCACATCGGCATCGGATTGCCGTCGAACAACAGACGGAACGACTCCTCGCGCTTCTTCAGCGAGGTGACGTCGGAGATGGTGACGGAAACGACGTCGCCGAACGCGGTGGCGCTGAGGCTGAGATTGCGGTCGCCGCTGTCGACCGCAAAGGTGATGCTGGCGTCGGAGTCGACCAGCTCGATCAGGCGATCGGCGACCTCGGCGCGGCACAGCAAATGATGCCCCACCGACAGCCGGCTCCAGCGCAGTTCGGACACCGAGTGCCGCAGCAGCTGCGAGGCGCCCTGGTTGACGTGGACAATCTGGAAATCGAACGGCCGGCGATCGGGGCCGCGGATCGCGGTCAGCGCGACGATGCCGTCGTCGGTCGAGGAGAAGATCGCGTCGAGCAGATTGTAGCGCTGCGCCTCTTCATTGACGTAGACGCCGACCAGTGTACCGCCCCAGCGC
>NZ_QTKI01000362.1:0-5046 GCF_010820945.1 Rhodopseudomonas sp. BR0C11 | reverse complement strand
GGGCCGAGAGCTCGCAAGTGACCGCGCTCGACATCGCGCAGCGGTTTGAAGACGCGGGCGTGGCCGCCATCATCTTCACTGACATCGCCCGCGACGGCCTGCTCAAGGGCATCAATTGGGACGCGACCATTGCGCTCGCCGAGGCGATTTCGATTCCGGTGATTGCCTCCGGTGGCCTCGCCTCGATCGAAGACGTCAAGACGCTGCTCAGCCCGCGCGCCAAAAAGCTCGAAGGCGCGATCGCCGGACGGGCGCTTTACGACGGCCGGCTCGATCCCACTGAGGCGCTGGCGCTGATCGGCGCCGCCAAGGCGGCCTAAGGAGCCGGCGATGTTCAAGGTCCGCGTCATTCCCTGCCTCGACGTCAAGGACGGCCGCGTCGTCAAAGGCGTCAACTTCGTCGATTTGCGCGACGCCGGCGATCCGGTCGAGGCGGCGATCGCCTATGATGCTGCGGGTGCGGACGAGCTTTGCTTTCTCGACATCACCGCCACCCACGAGAACCGCGGCATCATGCTCGACGTGGTGCGGCGGACGGCGGAAGCCTGCTTCATGCCGGTGACGGTCGGCGGCGGCGTCCGCACCGTCGACGACATCAAGACCCTGCTGCGCTCCGGCGCCGACAAGGTCTCGATCAACTCCGCCGCGGTGGCGCGACGCGAATTCGTCAAGGAAGCCGCCGAGAAATTCGGCGATCAGTGCATCGTGGTGGCGATCGACGCCAAGCGGGTGCCGGGCCGCGATCGCTGGGAGATCTTCACCCATGGCGGCCGCAAGGGTACCGGCATCGACGCGATCGAATTCGCCCAGGAAGTGGTGTCGCTCGGCGCCGGCGAGATCCTGCTGACCTCGATGGACCGCGACGGCACCAAGTCGGGCTTCGACATTCCGCTGACCCGGGCGATCGCCGACAGCGTCGGCGTTCCGGTGATCGCCTCGGGCGGCGTCGGCAATCTCGACCACCTGGTCGACGGCATCCGCGAGGGCCACGCCACCGCGGTGCTGGCGGCCTCGATCTTCCATTTCGGTGAGTACACCATTCGTCAGGCCAAGGATCATATGGTCCAGGCCGGGCTGCCGATGCGGCTCGATCCCTAGCGTAACGCGGCGAGGGGCGGTACTCTCGCACCAAGAACCGGCAGAGTTAGCGTATGGCCCGTTTCACCCTTCATGATCTCGCCGCGACGGTCGATGCCCGCGCGGCGTCCGGCGGCGAGAGCTCCTATACCAAGAAGCTGCTCGACAAGGGCCCCGAGCACTGCGCCAAGAAATTCGGCGAAGAGGCGGTCGAGATGGTGATCGCCGCGGTCGAGAACGATCGCGGCCATCTGATCTCCGAGACCGCCGACGTGCTGTTTCACATGCTGGTGCTGCTGAAGTCGCGCGGCGTGAAGCTCGAGGAAGTCGAGGCCGCGCTGGCGCAGCGCACCTCGATGTCGGGCTTGGAAGAAAAGGCATCGCGCAAGCGCGACTGACGACATCGGCCGCACAGGGCGGCCGCAATAACAATAAATCCCGCCACTCAAAACCAAGGCGAAGGGCCCGCGAGATGGACGCAAGGTCGGATCTGCACCACTACAACCCGTACCGGGTGTTCTCGCGGGCGGAATGGGCGAGCATGCGTGAAGACACGCCGATGACGCTCGATGCCGCCGAGGTTGCGGCGCTCCGCTCGATGCACGACCGGCTCGATCTCAGCGAGGTCGAAGAAATCTATCTGCCGATGTCGCGGCTGTTGTCGATCCATGTCGCGGCGATGCAGCAGCTGTACTACGCGCAGCGCCGCTTCCTCGGCGTGGTCGAGCGCAAGATGCCGTTCATCATCGGCGTCGCCGGCTCGGTGGCGGTCGGCAAGTCGACCACCGCGCGCGTGCTGCAGGCACTGCTGGCGCGCTGGTCGCCGCGCCCGACGGTCGATCTCGTCACCACCGACGGCTTCCTGCATCCCAACGCGGTGCTGGAGCGCGCCGGGTTGATGCAGAAGAAGGGCTTTCCGGAAAGCTACGACCTGCCGGCGCTGCTCGGCTTTCTGTCCGATATCAAGTCGGGCCGCCGCAAGGTCAAGGCGCCGATCTACTCGCATCTCACCTACGACATCGTGCCGAACAAGTTCACGGTGATCGACCGTCCCGACATCCTGATCGTCGAGGGCGTCAACGTGCTGCAAACCGGCCGATTGCCGCGCGACGGCAAGGCGGTGCCGGTGGTGTCCGACTTCTTCGATTTCTCGGTTTATCTCGATGCCGACGAGCCGGTGCTGCGCGACTGGTACGTCAGGCGCTTCCTGGCGCTGCGTGACACCGCGTTCCACGATCCGCGGTCGTACTTCCATCGCTACGCGGTGCTGTCCGACGAAGAGGCAACCGCGACTGCGATCGCGATCTGGGAACGCACAAACCTCGCAAACCTCGAAGACAACATCCTGCCGACCCGCCCGCGCGCGACGCTGATCCTGAAAAAGGGCGCCGACCACGTGGTGGACTCGGTGGCGCTGCGAAGGTTGTAAGCGTCAGCCACGCCCACCGCGTTGTTGGTCGGCGCATCACTATTAAGACACGTCATCGCCCGGCTTGACCGGGCGACCCAGTATCCCAGTGCGCTCATTGTCAGCACTCAGCATGAAAGCAAATGCACTGGAATACTGGGTCACCCGCCTTCGCGGGTGATGACGGTGAGTTTTGTGGATGCACCCTGCTACGCCGCGTGCCGCGACGCATCGGCGCCGAAATGTTCGATGTAGCGGGCGCTGATCGCCGAGACCGGCAGGATGATCAGCACGTCGGTGGTGCCGAACTGATAATCGATCACCGCACCCTCGCCGATCGTGGCGCCGAGCCGCAGATAGCCTTTGATCAGCGGCGGCAGCTCGCGCAGCGCGGCCTTCTGGTCGATCGCTTCCTTCGGGAGCCGGTTCATCTCGACATAGCGTGACGGATGCGCGCGGGCGCGCCAGGCTTCCGGCGCCGGCGCGTAGTGATGCAGGAACGACAGCGGCAGTGCCAGGCGATCCGGATCGGTGCCGTCGAAGCTGGCGCAGCCGAGCATCACGTCGACGCCGTGCTGGCGGACGTAGGTCCAGATGCCGTGCCACAGCAGCTCGACGGTGCGCTTGTTACGATACGGCGGCAGCACGCAGGAGCGACCGAGTTCGAGAAAGCGCAGTTCCGGGTGTCGGGTGATCAGTCCGCCGATATCGAATTCGCTCTCGGTGTAGAAACCACCATTGCGATTGGCGACGTCCTGACGAAGCAGCCGATAGGTGCCGACCACCGGCTGCTTGCCGCTCAGCGACGGCTTGGCGGCGTGATCGACCACCAAGAGGTGATCACAGATCGGATCGAACGCATCCTTGTCGCGCCGGGCCAGCATCGTCGGCGCGTCGGCGATCGCGGTGCCGTCCTTGTAGAACACCCGGTAGCGCAGCTTCTGGGCGCGCTTGACGTCCTGCTTGGTCTGCGCGAGCCGAACCTCGAGCGGCCCGAGGCGGCCGAGCGTCGCCGGCGACGGGCCGATCGGCTTGCCGGTCTCGGCCAGCTTGAGCGCGGGCTTGAACCAAGTAATTGCAGTTTGCGCGGCGGCGCCGGCAGTCTCCGGGCGCAGCAGCTTAATGAATTTCTTCGAACGGGCGAGATGGTCGGTGTGCATGGCGTCCTCGCGACCGCACCCGTCCCGTAACGGAATCGCCGCGGCCTGATCGCACCAACAATCATGACCGTTCAACAGCGATGTGACGCGATGATTGCCGAACGATGACATCGCCACTGACTTTGTTGTTAGCAGCGGCGTTCGGTATTTACTTGCCGTGTCAGGCGGCTTGGGGCGCGGCGGATACGTTCGCCAGGATTTCGGCGAGCTCGTCGGGATCGACCGGCTTGATCAGGAAGCCATCCATCCCGGCCGCCAAGCAGGCTTCGCGATCCTCCGCCAGCGTGTTGGCCGTCAGCGCCAGGATCGGCACTGGTCTGACGAGCCTCTTCCAGCCCATCGAGGATCGGCATCTGCACGTCCATCAGCACCAGATCAAATGGCGTACCGGTCTTGTCAGCAGCGCCCCACGCCTCGACGGCACAGCGGCCGTCACCGACAATCTCGGCGCGGTGGCCGAGCCGGTGCAGCAGCGCGCGAATCAGCAGCGCGTTGATGTCGTTGTCTTCGGCGACCAGGATCGCGAGCGGCTTATGCGGGATGGCTGACGGCGTATCGTGCAGCGTCGGCGGATCGCCGTCCGCGATACTCGGCGCCGCGACCTCGACCGGTGCGCCGAGCCGTGCGGCCAGCGTGGCGGCGCGTAGCGGCTTCACCAGATAGCCGGTGAATGCGGTCGGAAGGTTCGGTAGCAGCTCGTGCCGTGCCGCCGGCGTCAGCATCACCAGACGTTGGGTCGCGTGCGACTGAGCCTCGCGCGCGAGGGTCTCGATCGCGTCCGGCCCGAACGCATGATCGATCAGCACCGCGTGCCAGTCGCGCTCCGGCAATCGGGTCATTGCGGCGGCGATATCATCGCATAGGCAGGTCTCGGCGCCCCAGCGCCCCAGTCGCCGCGCGGCCAGCGACGCTTCGACCCCATGCGGCGAGACGATCATCACCGAGCTGCCATGTAGATCCGGCGGCGCGAAGGTCGCGGCGGGATCGTCTTCGGCGGCGGTCAGCGGCAGCGTGATGGTGAAGGTCGAGCCCTGCCCCGGCTGACTGTCGAGCGTGATGCGGCCGCCCATCGCCGCAACGATGCGGTCGCTGATGCTGAGGCCGAGACCGGTGCCGCCGAAATTGCGGGCGATGCCGGCGTCGGCCTGCTCGAACTCGCGGAAAATCCGCGCCTGGGCCTCCGGCGCGATCCCGATCCCGGTGTCGCGGACGATCACGCGCCATTCGCCGGCCTCGCCCGGTTCGGCGATCAGCGCCACCCCGCCGGATTCGGTGAACTTGATGGCATTGCCGCACAGATTGAGCAGCACCTGCCGCAGACGCGCCGCATCGCCGATCAGCCGCGCCGGCAGCCGCTCGTCGACATCGGCGGCGATCTCCAGCCCGCGCGCCTGTGCCCGC
>NZ_QTKI01000361.1:0-5051 GCF_010820945.1 Rhodopseudomonas sp. BR0C11 | reverse complement strand
GGCCGAGGGCGGCCAGCGCGTTGCCGGTGCCGGTGATGCTGAGGTCGGAGGCAAGGCCGGTCGACAGCTTCAGCGAGCCGCTCGTGATCGACGAGTTGGCAGTGCCGTTGGCGGTCGAGATCGTCGCGCCGGAGACACCCAGCGCAGCGGTGCGGACACCGGTGGCGAGGTCGACAGCCTTCAGGACGTCATCGATCGTGCCCTTCTGCAGGTACACGGTCGAATTGCCCTGACCATCGGTCTCGACGTTGCCGGAGATGCCCTGGTGGGTCGACGAGGCAGTCGGAACAGCGGCGTTCTTGAAGGTGATGGTCTTGCCGTTCACGTTCAGCGTGGAGCCGTCCGCGATCAGCGTGCCCATCGTGGTGCCGCTGGTGGTGCGCTGCTTGGTGAGGGTCAGCGGACCCGTACCGGTGGCGCTGCTCAGACCGAGGTTCTTGAACAGATCGGTCCAACCCGTGACGTTGAGGTCGGCGCCAGTCGAGCTGCGGATGGTGGTGATACCACCGGTGACGTCCGAAGCAGTCTGGCCGGAGTTGGTGCTGATCGTCGCGACACCCGAGGAGATCGTCGCCGACTTGACGCCGTTCGCCAGATCGATCGCGGTGAGCAGGTCACCAACGGTCGCGTTGCTGAACTTGGTCTGGTCGCCGAGGTAGATCGTCGAGTTGCCGTTGCCGTCAGTGCCGATACGGCCGAGAACGCCGGTGCCCGTCGGGATGTTGTTCCCCTGCGGAGCGTCGGAGGTCTTGAACGTGATCGTCTTGCCGTTGACCGTCAGCTGGGTGCCGTCAGCGATTGCCGCGGTGGTAAGACCACCATGGGTGTTGAACAGCTGCGTCGTGGCCGAGATGTTGGCCGAGGCGGTCGCAGCCGCGGTGTCGACGGTCTGCGCGGTCAGGCCGAGCTTGGCCAGCACGGCGCCGCCGGCGTTGTCGGCGATCGTCAGCGGGCTGTTGGTGCCCGAGTGCAGTTCCAGCTTGCCGGCGGTGATGGTCGACGAGTGGCCGGTGTTGCCGTTGATATCGTCGATCGTGTTGGCCAGCTTGGTCAGGGTCTGGTCGAGACCGATCGTGTAGTTGCCGTTGCTGTCCTTGCTGGCTGCACCGGCCGTGGTGAAGGTGATGGTCTTGCCGTTCACCGTGATCGAGTCGCCCGCAGCCGGACCGGTCGCCGTGGTGGTCGAACCGTTGGTGAGGTCGCTGATCAGGTTGGAGCCGGCCGCGGTGGCGGCGGCGGTGCCGACGCTGAGAACGCTGCCGAGAGCAGTGTTGTCGGCGGCGCCGAGGACGGTGACGGCGGTGCCGGCTGCGATGCTGACGATCGCGCCACCGAGGGTATCAGTGCCGGACGCAGCGGTCGCACCGCCCGCGGTGCCATCGAAGATCACGTTGCCGGTGGCAACCGCGTTCGAGTAGCTCTGGGTGCCGCGCAGGTCGTCAGCGGTGGCGCCGGAGATGGTCGCCGACACGTTCGACTTGGTGGCATAGCCGGAGGTCGTCTGCAGGGCCTGGTTGGCGATCGACTTAGCGCTGTCCACCAGCTTGTTCAGCGAGGTGATGCCGGTATTGGCGGCCTGCAGGATCTGCACGCCGTTGCCGATGCCATCGAGGAGGTTGTTGATGTCGCTGGCGCGGCTGTCGAGCGAAGCGGCAGTGAAGAAGTTGGTCGGATTATCGAGCGCCGTATTCACCTTCTTGCCGGACGAGAGGCGGCTTTGGGTGGTGGCGAGCAAGTCAGCCGTGGCCTGGAGCGACGAAAGATTCTGGCGAACGGCGTTGGATAGAACGATACCGGACATTGTGATGCTACCTTCCTGGTGTGCAAACGCGATCTTCTTGATCGGTCGCGGAACCTTGCCGGCCAGACTCTAAAAATGCGTAAAGGCAGAGAACCGGGTTTAACGGAAGGAAACGCCCGTAAAATCACTGGTTTGTGCAAGATGAGACGCGCGCGGGGACGCAACCCGCAGCCTCGCAAGACTACGTGGTTTGCCGGGATCAGTGAGCGTTTAGGAGGACTTGTGCTGCAGCTGCGGCAGCTAAGCGGCGCCAAATCGGCCGCCGCGGGGCCGCCGGAGCGGCGGCCCGCCGTTCAGAGATAATTAACTAGAGAAACTTGACGAGGCTGAGCTGATAGAGTTGCGACGTGGTTTGATACGACGCCTGCAGCGAGGTTTGCAGCGCCAGGATCTTGGTCGCGACCTCGTCGTTATTGATGCCTTCGATCGAGCTCAGCATGGTCTGCGCCAGTGCCTTGCTTTGCGTCTGGCGGTTAGCGGTGGCCTTGATCGAAGCCTGGGCGCCGGCCAATTCCGCCTGCATATTCTGGATCGACTGCTGCCCGGGAACCACAGCGAGATTAGCAGCCACACGCTGGTTGAGCGCAGCGATCTTGCCGGAACTATAGGGATCGGTGGCCGAGGTGGTCACTGCGGCGAACACCGCCACGGTTTGGAGTTGTTTGCGCAGCGCCTGCTCATCGGCTCGGGCTCCGTATTGCACCGTGATGGCGTCATCGATCTTGGCCACCGCGGTGCCGCGAGCTGGGTCAGTCGCCGAGTCCGGCTCACCGTTATACCAGAAAATGGTATTAGCTTTGGTGCCGGCGACCTGCGCCGTGGCGGCGCCGAACGGCGCGGTACCGGCGACACGCAGCGGCGGGGTGTTATTGAAGAAGTCATCGCCAGCCTTAATCGCCGAGGCGGCAGCCAGCGGCCCATTGGCCATCTTCTTCACCGCGGCCGTGAGTGCAGTCTGCAGGTTGGCCGCAGTGATCGAGGGAGACGGCGCCACCGGGGGCACCGCGGTCGGCGTGCCCTGATCGATCGCAAAACAGCCGTCCGGCAGCGGCGTCTTCGACGACGCGGTCAGCGTGATGGTCTCCTGGGTCCCGTCGGGCATGTCGAAGGTGAACTTCACCGTGTCGCCTTCGTTCGGAATAACGCCGTTGAGGTCGATCGACATCGCCTTGGGATTGGGTGCCGCCGGCGGAGTGGTCGGCGGCGTCTCGGTCGGCTGGGTCACCACCGCGCCGCTGATCGTGGTCGCAACCGCGTTCAGCTTCATGCCGAACGGCGACGGCCCGATCGGGGTCGGGGTTGCATACGGATTGGCGGCGAAGTCCTCGCCGATCTGGACGGTTGTGACGGTCGCACCGGTCGACACGATCGTCCGGCCCATGCCGTTGGTACCGACATCGGCATCGTGGCGTTCGCTGATCACCTGCTTCAGTCCGGCGATCGCCGCGCCGTCGCCGTTCATGATCTTGTCGGCCGCGGTCACCGGCGCGGTGTCGGTGATCCGGCCGCCGAACAGATAGCGGTCGCCGACCTGCGCGTTCAGCATGTCGACCGAGTCGAAAAAGTCGAGCGACGCGGTCTTCTGGCCGGGGGTCTGGCCGGTGTTGTCCAGCGTCGAGCCGGCGCTCACCGCCGCGCCCTTCACCTCGCTGTTGATCGTCGCCATCCGCTGCAGCGACAGGTTCGCCACGCTGATGCGGGTGGTGATGTTGGTCATCGTATCGCTGTAGCTGGCGATGTTCGACATCTGCGCCCGCAGGCCGATCGCAAGGCTGCGGCCGGTGCCGTCGCCGGCATAGGTGTTCGAGATCCGCCCGCTCGAGAGCTGTTGGCTAAGGTTTTCGAGCTGGCTGCGGAGATTGAGGATCCCGGTGCCGATGTAGGAAGTACGCCCGCTTACGCCGTCGATCGCCATGGCTCGCCTCAAATCGCCTGCATCAGGGACTGATACATCTGGTTGATGGTCGACATCACCCGCGCATTCGCCGCGTAGGCATTCTGCAGCGACAGCAGATGCGCCATCTCTTCGTCCATGTTGACGCCGGAGGACGTCGAGAACTTCTGCTGCAGCGTGTTCAGCACCACGTTCTGCCCCTCGGACAGCTGCTTCGCCGCCGCCGCGTTGGAGCCCTGCTGGCTGACGAACTGCTGCAGATAGCTCAGCAACGTACCCTTGTAAGGCGCCGCATCCGAACCGATGCCGGTCTTCGCGGAGTACAGATACTTGCTGGTGTTGAGCTGCTTGACCAAAAAGTCCGGCCGCGTGGTGTCGCCGGCGGCTGTCAGAGGCGAGGTCGAATACACCACAAGCCGGGAGTTATCCTTGATCAGGTCGGCATTGACCGAGATCCGCTGCGCGTAGCCGGTCATCTGGCTGCCGTAGCCGTTGATCGCGCCGGTGTAAGCCGCTCCGTTGTCGTTGAACAGCGGCACCGACGCGGTGCCGCCGGTCAGCGACGTCTCCGTGGTGGTGACGGAGGCTGCCGTAATCGTCGAGAAGCCAGCGTTGTTCAGCACCGTAATATTCGGCGCGGTGCCGCTGAATTGCAGGTTGCGGCTGTTGAGCGCGGCATTGAGCTGCGACACCACGGAGCCGGACAGACCGGAGAAGTCGATCCCGACCGCGTAGTCGTTCGGATCGGCCGTGGCGTTCTGCGGCAGCGGCAGCACCGACGGATCATCGACCCGCACCACCGTTACCGTATGCTGCGCACCGGTCAGCGTATCGGTGTACGAGATGTTGACGGTATTGCCGGTCTTCATCGACGACAGATCGAGACTGAAGCCTGCCTGGGTGCCGGAGGTGACCGCCGTGCCGGCCGTCGTCTTATCCGACAGTGCGCTCGACAGCGAGGCGGCGAACTGATCGAGCTGGGTCTGCGCCTGCACCAGGGTCTTGTCGCGCAGCTCGACATAGGCTGCCAGCTTGCCGGATTTCAGCGAGCTGGTCAGATCGGACGAGGAGCCGTTGGCGTAGCCGACCCGGATCGAGCCGAGATCGCTGATCGCCGTGTTTGGATTCCACACCGTGGTCGGCGAAACCGTGCCCTGCGCATTGAAGCTCAGCGTTGCCGCCTCCATGCCGACGAGCTGCACACCGGATCCGGTGAACACCGTCACCTGATTGGACCCATTGGTGACGACGCGGATGTCCATCAGTTGCGACAGCTGATTGATCGCCTGATCGCGCTGATCGAGCATCGCCGAGGTCGCCGCATCGGTCGATGTGCCGCCGAGCGGATTGGCTTGG
>NZ_QTKI01000360.1:0-5073 GCF_010820945.1 Rhodopseudomonas sp. BR0C11 | reverse complement strand
GGGTCTGACCGGCGTGGTCGGGCCGGACGGCTGCGGCAAGTCCAATCTGGTGGAAGCGCTGCGCTGGGCGATGGGCGAAACTTCGCACAAATCGCTGCGCGCCACCGACATGGACGCGGTGATATTCGCCGGCTCGGGCAACCGCCCGGCGCGCAACCACGCCGAAGTGGTGATGTCGATCGACAATTCCGATCGCACCGCGCCGGCGGCGCTGAACGATTCCGACACCCTGGATATCTCGCGCCGGATCGAGCGCGAGGCCGGCTCGGTGTATCGCATCAACGGCCGCGAAGTCCGCGCCCGCGACGTGCAGCTGCTGTTCGCCGACGCCGCCACCGGCGCCCGATCGCCGGCGCTGGTCCACCAGGGCAAGATCGGTGAAATCATTCAGGCCAAACCGGAACAGCGCCGCCGCGTGCTGGAAGACGCCGCCGGCGTCGCCGGTCTGCACGCCCGCCGCCACGAAGCCGAGCTGCGGCTGAAAGCGGCCGAAACCAACCTGACCCGCGTCGAAGACGTGATCGGCCAGCTGTCGACCCAGGTCGACGGCCTGAAGAAGCAGGCGCGCCAGGCGATCCGGTTCCGCGAGGTCGCCGCCAAGGTCCGCAAGACCGAAGCGATGCTGTATCATCTGCGCTGGCGCGACGCGCAGGCCGAAGTCGGCGCCGCCGCCGAGGTGCACGATCTCGGGGTGCGCCAGCTCGCCGAATGCACCCGCGTGCAGGCCGAGGCCTCCCGCATCCAGGCCGAGCGCGCCTCCACCTTGCCGAGCCTGCGCGAGGCGGAAGCCCGCGCCGCCGCCGGCCTGCAGCGGCTGATCAACGCCCGCGAACAGCTCGACCGCGAAGAGGCCCGCGCCAAGGAGCGCGTCGTCGAACTGGAACGGCGGCTGACGCAGTTCTACTCCGACGTCGCGCGCGAGCAGCAGCAGGCGATCGACGCCGACGCCGCGCTGGAGCGGCTCGACACCGAAGACATCGAGCTGCGCGAAGAGATCCTGGAGCGGGTCGAGAAGCGCAGCGGCGTCGATGAGCGCGTCGCCGAAGCCGATGCCTCGCTGGGCGAAGCCGAGCAGCTGTTCGCCGAACTCACCACCCAGCTCGCCGAACTCACCGCGCGGCGCAACCAGTTCGAGCAGAGCGTCCGCACCCATCGCGACCGGCTGGCGCGGCTCGATACCGAGATCAAGAACGTCGAGAGCGAGATCGACCGGCTGTCAGCCGAGACCTCCGGCGCCGGCGACCTGACCGAACTCGCCGAAGCGGTCGAGATCGCCCAGGAGCTGCTGGCCGAGCAGGAAGCCGCGGTGCAGGCGGCCGAAGCCGCCCAAATCGCGGCGCGGCAGACGCTGGACGGCTCGCGGGCGCCGCTGGTCGAAGCTGATAAGAAGGTGCAGCGGCTCGAGACCGAAGCCAAGACGATCAGCAAGATCCTCAACGGCGAGACCAAGAATCTGTGGCCGCCGATCATCGACGGCATCACCGTCGCCAAGGGCTATGAGAAAGCGATCGGCGCCGTGCTCGGCGACGATCTCGACGCACCGGTCGATCCGTCGGCGCCGATGCGCTGGACCGATGTCGGCGTGCAGCCGGAAGATCCGGCGCTGCCGGAAGGCGTCGAGGCGCTGGCGCAGCATGTCACCGCGCCGCCGGAGCTGGCGCGCCGCCTCGCCCAGATCGGCGTCGTCACCAAGGAACGTGGCAATGAGCTGTGCGAAAAGCTCAAGACCGGCCAGCGGCTGGTATCGCTCGACGGCGACGTCTGGCGCTGGGACGGCTTCGTCGCTTCGGCCCATGCACCGACCGGCGCCGCCCGCCGTCTCGCCGAACGCGCCCGCCTGACCGACATCGAGAACGAACTCGAGCAGGCCCGGATCGAGGCCGCCGCCAAGCGCCAGGCGCTGGAGACCGCCGAAGCCGAATTGAAGATGGCGGCCGCCGCCGAGACCGCCTCACGTGAAGCGCTGCGCGGTGCCCGCCGCGAAGTCGACGCCGCCCGCGAACGCTTCGCCGCCGCCGAGCGCGAGGTCAACCGCCACGCTGCGCGCAAATCGGCGCTGGCCGAAGCGCAGTCGCGCCTCGCCACCGACCGCGCCGAAGCCGAAGCCGCGCTGGAGAACGCCGAGGCGCAGATCGCCGATCTGGAGCCGAACACCGAAGCCGAAGCCCGCCTCGCCGCGGTGCGCGGCGACATCGACGGCCGCCGCCGCATCGCCGCGCAGATCCGCGCCGAAGCCCAGGCGCTGGCGCGCGAAGCCGAGCTTGCCGACAAGCGGCTGCAGGCGATCGCCGCCGAGCGGATGGACTGGCAGAAGCGCAAGGCTGGCGCGGCGTCGCAGATCGCCACCGTCGAAGAGCGCGTCGCCGAACTCACCGCCGAGCGCGCCGAACTCGAGAACGCGCCCGAAGTGTTCGCCGAGAAGCGCAGCGCGGTGATCACCGAGATCGAATTCGCCGAAGCCGATCGCCGCGCCGCCGCCGATGCGCTGGCAGCCGCCGAACAGGCGATGTCCGAGACCGACCGGCTGGCGAAAGCCTCGCTCGAACAGCTCTCCAGCGCCCGCGAAGCCTGCGCTCGCGCCGAGGAGCGGATGGAAGCGGCCCGCCGCCGGCTCGAAGACGTCGAGCGCGAAATCCGCGACATGCTCGAGGTCGAGCCGCAGGCCGCCGCCCAGCTCGCCGAGATCGTCGAGGGCGCCGACCTGCCGCCGCTCGCCGAAATCGAAGAGAGCCTGGACAAGCTGCGCCGCGACCGTGAGCGGCTCGGCGCCGTCAACCTGCGCGCCGAGGAAGAACTCAACGAGGTCGAGACTCAGCACGGCACGCTGGCGGCCGAGCGCGACGATTTGGTCGAAGCGATCAAGAAGCTGCGCACCGGCATCCAGAGCCTGAACAAGGAAGCCCGCGAGCGGCTGCTCGCCTCGTTCGACGTCGTCAACGGTCACTTCAAGCGGCTGTTCACCACACTGTTCGGCGGCGGCGAGGCCGAGCTGAAGCTGATCGAAAGCGACGATCCGCTCGAAGCCGGTCTCGACATCATCGCCAAGCCGCCGGGCAAGAAGCCGCAGTCGCTGTCGCTGCTCTCGGGCGGCGAGCAGGCGCTGACCGCGATGGCGCTGATCTTCGCGGTGTTCTTGACCAACCCGTCGCCGATCTGCGTGCTGGACGAAGTCGACGCGCCGCTCGACGACCACAACGTCGAACGGTTCTGCGACCTGCTCACCGACATGGCGAAGACCACGGAAACGCGGTTCATCACCATCACCCACAACCCGATCACCATGGCCCGCATGAACCGCCTGTTCGGCGTCACCATGGCCGAACGCGGCGTCTCCCAGCTGGTCTCCGTCGACCTGCAGGGCGCGGTGGACATTCTGGATCAGAACGTGGCGTGAGCGGCGCTCGCGCCAAGGCAGTGACGCGGCGCAGAAGGATCGACGGATCCGTCATCGCCGGGCTTGACCCGGCGATCCATCTTGTTCGCAAATCCTCTTCGTGCTGCGCGCTGCGCGCGCTGATGGATGCGCGGGCCTTCGCCGCGCCGCAGGGGCTACGGCCCCGCAGGCGGGTCAAGCCCGCGCATGACGTACTAATGGGCGGCGACACATCGAGCAGTTGTACTCCTGCGCTGCCGGCGAGACGCGGTGTCATCCGGCAAAGGGTGAGCTGTTGATCCCCCCATCCCTCCCCGCCGAACTCAAGACCGCGCTGGAGCAGAAGCTGCACGGCCTCACACGTGCCGACACGGCAGCGCGGGCGGAGCGGATTTCGCTCACCTATCGCGGCGGCGGCACCTCGGCGCCGATCACCAGCGAGGCCGACGCACTGGCCTATGCGGGTGCGCGGATGCCGGCGACCTACGCGGCGGTGATCGCCTGTCTCAACGCGCTAACAGCAATCCGACCTGACTTCGCCCCGGCAACGCTGCTCGATGTCGGCGCCGGGCCTGGCACCGCGAGCTGGGCCGCCGCGCAGGCGTTCGACACGCTGCAGCGCTTCACCCTGCTCGACGCCAATCCGGCGTTGCGCAACCTCGCCCTGCAGCTCGCTGAGACCACGCGGCTGCCGGCGATCGACTACCGGCTCGGCGACGCCGGCAAGGCGCTGGCCGATGCGCCGGAGGCGGCCCTGGTGATCGCGAGCTACGTCATCAACGAGCTCTCCGACGCCGCCCGGGTAACCTTCGCCGACGCACTGTGGCGCAAGACCACCGATACGCTGCTGGTGGTCGAACCCGGCACGCCCGCCGGCTACCAGCGCATCCTCGACCTGCGCGACCGGCTGACCGCCCAGGGCGCGCGCGTGATCGCGCCATGCCCGCACGAGGCTACCTGTCCGTTGACCGCGCCGGACTGGTGCCACTTCGTGCAGCGGCTGCCGCGCTCGAAGCTGCATCTGCAGCTCAAGGCCGCCGATGTCCCGTTCGAAGACGAGAAGTTCAGCTACGTGGCGCTGACCCGCGCCGCATTGCCGGAGCGGCCGGCGCGCGTGCTGGCGCAGCCCGAGCAGACCAAGGCGGCGATCACCGCCAAACTCTGCACGCCGGCCGGCAAGCTCGAGCTCGCCGTCGCGCCCCGCCGCAACAAGCCCGCCTACGCCCGCTTCCGCCGTCTCGACTGGGGCGACACCGTGGATTGAACATTCGCACCTGCAGCGACGACCAAGGGATGCCGCGCGGGTGGCGCGGTCCCGGCCGCACGCGTGCCGTCCAGGCGCAAGGTGCAGGGTCGTCGTTGAATGGGAACCGGCAATATGTGGATCTTTCTCGGCATCGTCGTCGCGCTCGCGCTGTATGCGCTCGTGACCTACAACCGCCTGGTGGCGCTGCGGCAACGCCTCGGACAGGCGTTCGCCGACATCGACGTTCAGCTCAAGCAGCGGCACGACCTGATTCCGAACCTGGTCGAGACCGTGAAGGGCTATGCGGCGCATGAGCGCTCGACGCTCGAAGACGTCGTCAAGGCACGCAACACCGCGATCTCGGCGCAGGGGCCGGGCCAGATGGCCGCGGCCGAGAACGCCCTGACCGCCTCGCTCGGCCGGCTGATCGCGCTCGGCGAGGCCTATCCAGACC
>NZ_QTKI01000359.1:0-5075 GCF_010820945.1 Rhodopseudomonas sp. BR0C11 | reverse complement strand
GCGCCATATGGATCAGCCCGAGCAGAATCAGGATGCGCACCGGCGGCCTCGGCCTGGCGCTGCTGCGCGGCGTGACGCTGCCGCCGGTGCGCATCCTGATTCTGCTCGGGCTGATCCATATGGCGCTGAGCCACAGCCGCACTCTCGAACTCTTGGCGCTGCTGGCACCGCTGGTGCTCGCCGCGCCGCTGGCCGCGCAATGCGGCATTGCCGCGCCCACTGGGCCAGCGCCGTCCTCGCGGGGCCTCACAGCGGCGCTGCTGGCGCTGGCGATCGGCGGCACGCTGGCGTTTGCGACGTGGCACAGCTTCGCGCCGCGTTCGCTGTTCGCGCCGCAGGCCGCGGTCGCCGAGCTGAAGCGGCTTGGAGCCAAGCGGGTGTTCAACGACTACAATTTCGGCGGCTATCTGATCGCGAACGGCGTGCCGACCTTCATCGACGGTCGCACCGAGCTGTTCGGCGAAACGCTGGTGGTCGATCACGACGATGCGGTCCGGCTGCGCGCGCCCGACAAGCTGTTCCGCCTGCTCGATGCTTACGCCGTCGATGCGACGCTGCTGATCCCGGGCAGCCCCGCCGCGAAGCTGCTCGACCGGACCGAGGGCTGGCAGAAGGTCTATGCCGATGACCTCGCGGTGATCCACCAGCGTAAGCCGGGCGCGCCGCCGAGCCCGACGCCGACGAACACTCCGCCGCGCTGATAATTCCCGCCGGTCAGGCCATGCGGCTCGGGGCCTGACGGGGCAGGGTGATGCGCGCGATCAGGCCGTGCGGCGGGCGGGTGTGTAGCGACAGCTCGCCGCCGTGGCCGCGGGCGATGGCGCGGGCGATCGACAGGCCGAGGCCGAACGAGGAGCTGTCGTCCATGTTGCGGGCGTCGTCGCCGCGCACGAACGGCTGCATCACGCTGTCCTTGTCGGCATCGGCGATGCCGGGGCCGTCGTCCTCGACCTCGATGACGATCTCGTCCTGATGCAGCGCCAGCCGGATCGTCACCTCGGTGCCGAACCGTACGGCGTTCTCGACCAGGTTGGTGACCGCGCGATGCAGATCGCCGGGCCGGGCCATGGCCATCGCGTGCTCGGGGCCCTGATACGCGACCTTGGCGCCGATGTCGGCGAACTGATCGGTGATCAGCTGCATCGCGCTGGCGAGGTCTATCAGGGTCGGCGCGTCGCGGGTGGCGCCGTCGCGCAGGAAGGTCAGCACCGCGGTCAGCATCGCGCCCATCTGGTCGAGATCGTGCAGCGTCTGGGTGCGCTGATGATCGTCCTCGATGAATTCGGCGCGCAGCCGCATCCGGGTGATCGGCGTGCGCAGATCGTGGCTGATCGCCGCCAGCATCCGGGTGCGATCCTCGATCAGCGTGGTGATGCGCTCGCGCATCCGGTTCAGCGCCCGCGCCAGCGAGCGGATCTCGGCCGGGCCGCGCTCCGGCAGCGGCGCGTCCGAACTATCCAGGCTGAACGTTTCGGCCGCGGTGGCGAATGCCGACAGTGGCGCCGCCAGCGTCCGCGCCGCCCACAGCCCGAGCAGCGCGAGGCTGACCACGCCGATCAGCAGCGACGCCATCCATGGATTGCCGAGCACCGGCCGGTGCCGCTCCGGCGGCAGCCGCGCGCTGATCGCATCACCTTCGGGCAGGGTGATGACGATCCGGTCGCCGCCGGCGAGGTCTACGCGATAGTCGGGCCCGAGATGCCGGCGCAAATAGTCGATCTGGTGCGGCGGCCAGGCGCCGTCATGCGAACGGGCTACGGCCGTGGTGCCGGCGAGTTCGAGCTCCGGGAAGGCGGCGGCGATGGTGACAATCAGCTGCGGGCGGTCCGCCGCCGGCGTGCGTCCGATCAATTCGGCGAATTCGTAGAGCTGATGCGGCTCCGGCTGCTGCGGCGGTCGCGGCATGTCGGGCCGGTTGGCGAAGAACGCCACCGCGATAATGATGTGGCTGGCGATGATCGACGCCAGCACCAGGATCGCGATCTGGCCGCGGATGCCTTCCGGCTTCAGGCCGAAGCCGAGCGCCGCCAGCCGCGCGCGCAGGCTCATGCGGTCTCGACCTCCGGCGTGAACACGTAGCCGCCGGCCCGCACCGTCTTGATCAGCGTGGCTTCGCGCGGATCGGGTTCGATCTTGCGGCGGATGCGGCTGATCAGCACGTCGATCGAGCGCTCAAACGCGCCGACGTTGCGGCCGTGGGTGAGATCGAGCAGCGCCTCGCGCGACAGCACCCGGCCGGCGCGTTCGCACAGCACCTGCAGCAGGTCGAATTCGGCGCTCGTCATCGCCACCAGCGCGCCGTCGGGATTGCGCAATTCGCGCCGCCGGCAATCCATCCGCCAGCCGAGGAAGCCGAGCGTGGTGGCGCCGGGGGTGGCGCTGGCGGTGACCGCGCTCGCCTGCCGGCGCAGCACGGAGCGGATCCGCGCCAGCAGTTCGCGCGGATTGAACGGCTTCGGCAAGTAATCGTCAGCGCCCATTTCGAGGCCGAGGATACGATCGACGTCATCGCCGCGCGCGGTCAGCATGATGATCGGCAGCGCCGAATTGGCGCGGATCTTCCGGCACAGGCTGAGCCCGTCCTCGCCCGGCAGCATCACGTCGAGCACGACCAGATCGACGCGATGATCGGCGATCCAGCGCTCCATCTCGCGGCCGTCCGCGGCGGTGGCGACGTTGCAATTGTTGGCGCGGAGATATTTGGCGATCAGCGCGCGGGTCTCGCGGTCGTCTTCGACGACGAGAATCGATGGTGGTGCGGTGCTCATGGCTGGGGTTTTGCGATGTTTTGCCGGGACTGTAGCAGAGAATCTTGTTTCCGATTGTTTCTACCTGCCGCCCGGCAAAAACCGGCAACTAACTCAAGGCTTTGGCGAAGGTCTTGTTAATCGATTAACCATAGCGTCGGCTTCGATCCAAACCCGGAGCCTGCCCCATGACCGCAATTTCCTCCGCTGCCGCGGGCGGCAGCAGCTATCTCTCACCGCTGCAACTCCTGCAGAAGGAGCTCGCGTCGGAAGTCTCGTCCGGTACCGTGAAATCCAGCGACGCCGACGCGTTGTCGTCGGCGCTGCAAGACATCGATTCGTCGCTGCAGAGCAGCCGCTCCAGCAGCAGCTCGGACTCGCGTCCCACCGATCTGAAATCAAAGATCGACGACCTGATCGCCAGCGAAGTCTCGAGCGGCAAGCTGACCACCGATCAGGCCACCGAGCTGCAGAACGTGTTCAAGAACACTTTCGCCGGTGGGCAGCCTCCGGGCGGCGGTGCCGGCGGTCCGCCGCCGCCGGATGACGGCACCAGTGCGTCGTCGTCCAGCACCTCGACGGATTCGTCGTCGTCGTCCGACATCAGCGACATTCTGAAGCAGTTCCTGCAACTGCTGCAGGATCAGCAATCGTCGACCGCCAACGCCTACAGCGCCAGCGGCTCGGCGGCATCGTCCGGCTCGTTCACCGCGCTGCTGATCAACTACCAGACCTTCGGCTTCTACCCGACAGTGTGACGCCGTCGGTTCGAGCGCATTCCCTTCCGCTTCGGCGCAAGGGGATGCGCTCTTTTTGTTGGTGATGTCGTAACGCCGTCACGATGCGGGCACGCGGAACCGACGGAACTCATCGGAACTCGCGAGCGGCCTGTCGAACTAATCGTTTGGTGCGCCGCAAGGCACTAAAAATAGTTCGATTGCGGGAACGCAGTGTGGAGTCCGCGGTTCTGTAGGCACCATTCACAAGCAAAGAGGGCAAGCCAATGAAAGCCAAGACGATCATCGCCGGTCTGCTGGGGACCACGCTGCTCGCGTCCGCCGCCTACGCGCAGAATCCGGCGCCGGCCGACAACAGCAGCACGATGTCGAAGTCGTCCGCTGCGGCGTCTGATTCGCAGCAGCACATGGGTCAGTGGCGTGCGTCCAAGCTGATCGGCGTCAACGTGTACAACCAGGGCAACGAGAAGCTCGGCGACATCAGCGAACTGCTGATCGACAACCAGGGCCGTATCCAGGGCGTCGTGATCGGCGTCGGCGGCTTCCTCGGCGTCGGCCAGCGTGACGTTGCGGTGACCTTCGACAAGCTGCAGTGGGTCAACACCCCGGTCTCGTCGAACACCGCGATGAACAGCCAGACCACTCCGGCCGGCTCGGGCACCTCGACGGCTTCTCCGGCCGCCGGCACCACCACCGGTGCGGCGACCTCGAGCAGCTCCTCGACCTCGGCGACCGCGAACAACGCCGATCGCTGGTATCCGGACCACGCGGTGCTGAACGCCACCAAGGATCAGCTGAAGTCGATGCCGGAGTTCAAGTACTCCAAGTAAGCGACGCGGACTTAAGGTCCCGTCACGCAAACGCCGCCGGTTTCGCCGGCGGCGTTTGTGCGCGTTGTGAGGAAACGGATCAGCGCGGGACTTCAGCGCGGGACTTGCGGCAGCTCCGGCGGTTTGAGTCGCGTCACCTTGACTTCGAGGATGCCGTTGGCCTCGGCGGTGATCCGCAGCATGTTGGAGTCGAACACCAGGTCCGACAGCCGCAGGCTGGAGATCTCCGAGGAAATCCGCAGGCCGTCTTCGTTGCGCTGGTAGGTCGCGATCATATTGCCGACCCGGCGCTGGATGTTGGTCGACTCCGGCTTGAGGTCGATCACCGCCTTGTCGGCGATCGCCTTCTCCAGATACGGCACCGCGGCGCGGGCGGTGTCGCCGAGCAGGCCGAACGCGGCTTCGGATTCGACCGCGAGCTTGATGTCCGACAGCCGCAGCGTCTGGTCTTCCTGATCGAGCGTCGGGCGGCCCCAGATGTGCAGCGTTGCCTCGGTGCCGAAGCCGAAGAAGCTGCGGTTCTCCTTGGCATCGACCAGCAGAGAGATCAGCAGCCGGTCGCCGCTGGCGGCGAGCTTGGCGCGCTTCACCGTGATCGCGGCGCGGCTGTCGCCCTCAGGGAAGGTCTTGCCGACGAACTGCGCTTCCAGGATGCGGTCGAGCTCCTGGAACGGGATGTCGATCGGCACCGCGACTTTGACCCCGGCGTTGTCCGGCGCGACCATCTGTAGCGCCGGACAACGCCGGGGTCAAAGTCGCGG
>NZ_QTKI01000036.1:0-20679 GCF_010820945.1 Rhodopseudomonas sp. BR0C11 | reverse complement strand
CTCGATGCGTCATTGGATCGAGCGATCCCCGCCGGGTCGGCGGTGGATCAGCCGTTGCCGCCAATCACGGCACGGACGGTGTCGTCGGGTCCGAAGTCTTCAGCACCGTCGACATAAAGCAGCGCACTGAGCTTGGATCTTGCCCGGTTGACGCGGCTCTTGATGGTGCCGACCGCACAACCGCAGATCGCCGCGGCGTCCTCGTAGGAAAACCCGGAGGCTCCAACCAGGATGAGCGCTTCACGCTGGTCCTGCGGCAGCTTGTCGAGGGCGGCGCGGAATTCCTCGAACTCGAGATGCGCGGTCTGTCCCGGCTGTGACTTCAGGGTCTTGGCGTAGCTGCCATCGGCGTCTTCGACCTCCCGGCGCCGCTTGCGATAGTCGGAGCGGAACAGGTTGCGGAGGATCGTGAACAACCACGCGGGCAGGTTCGAGCCCGGCTGAAACGAGTCGATGTTGGCGAGCGCTCGCAGCAGGGTTTCCTGGACCAAGTCGTCAGCACGATCGGCGTTGCCGCTCAGCGAGATAGCGAACGCGCGCAGGCTCGGCACGGCGGCGAGAATGTCGTCACGAAGGGAATCGGTGAGAGGCATTAGTCCCTCCCTTCGGTCGCAGTCGAGTCCGAGGCATTGGCGGCTTCAGCCGCCTGCTGCGGATCGTCGAGCTTCTTGATCAGCTCCGCGAACCGATCAGGAACGCCTTGCCGGACCACGTCGTCGTACATCGCGCGCAATTGATGTCCGATCCGGGCCTGGATTTCGGCGTTGAGACCTCCCTTAGTGCCTGGAGCCGACTTCTTCATGGTTTGAGCCTTGAATTCTTGCATGACTGATCCAATGTTTTCCCCATGGTCAAGTCCCCTGAACTTCGAGGGTTTTCTTGATCTGTCGCCGTTCACGGGACCCTAATGCGATCCCGGCATGAAAGTTCCACACGAGAATGGAACTTTTGCCCCGCTCGGGCGTAGTTGCCCTCGCAGAGGTGCCGGCCCGCCGCTGGCGATGGCCGAATGACTGATGGAGTGGGGATGTCGAGATCACAGGTTGTTGCAGAGCATTTGCCCTTGCTGCGCCGCTATGCGCGCGCGCTGACCGGTAGCCAGACCTCCGGCGACGCTTACGTAGGCGCCATGCTGGAGGCGCTGCTCCAGGATCCGGCCCTGCTCGACGAGCGGCACGGTCCTCGGGCCGGTCTTTTCCGTTTGTTTACCCAGATTTGGAACTCGGTCGCCCTGAACGACGAATCCGACGTTCGGACGCTGCCGATGCCATCGGAACGCCGCCTGTCGGCGATCACTCCGCTCCCCCGCCAGGCCTTTCTGCTGCTGTCCCTTGAGGGCTTCTCGGAAGAGGAAGTCGCCTTCGTACTGCAGGCCGAGGTCACCGAAGTCCGTCAGTTGGTCGAGACCGCCGGCAAGGAGATGGCCGAGGAGATCGCCACCGACGTTCTCATCATCGAGGACGAGACCTTCATCGCGATGGATCTTGAGAGCTTGGTCAAGGGCTTGGGCCATAACGTGATCGGTGTCGCCCGCACCCACGCCGACGCGATCGCGCTGGCACGGACCAAGAAGCCCGGCCTGATCCTGGCCGACATCCAGCTCGCCGACGGCAGCTCCGGCCTCGACGCGGTTAACGAACTGCTAAGGACCTTCGAAGTGCCCGTGGTGTTCATCACCGCCTATCCCGAGCGCTTCCTGACTGGCGAACGTCCGGAGCCGGCTTTCCTGATCTCCAAGCCGTTTCAGCCTGCGATGGTCTCGGCGGTTGCCAGCCAGGCGCTGTTCTTTCAGCGCAACTCGCGCAACCGTAAGCCCAACGCGGTCGCTTCCTGATCACTCCGCCACCGGCCGAAAACGACCAACGCCGTCCGGCTCTGCCGGGCGGCGTTTTGCTTTGCTGCGAGTAACGTGCCGAGGCTGGGAATCAAACAGGGCGCGGCTGGCATCACACAGCCGCGCCCTGTATCGCCGGCTTCGGGGCAGGGGGACTTAACCGGCGTCGGTTGAACGCCGGTAGGTAAAAACCGTTCCGCGTCAACTGCTAAAAACGTTAACACGCTCTGTTGATCGATGGTTATCGAACCGCTTTGCCGCTCCCGCGATTAATCATTGTGTGCATCGCGAACGCGTAGTTGGCGGTGCCGCAACAGGGAAAAGCGGCATAACGCCAGCTACAACAAAGCGGCAAGATACCATGTCACAGATCGTGCGGGGAATTTTGGGCGCCATTGCTATCACCGGAACGCTTGGCGCGGCTCAACTGGCTGTCGGCGAAGACCTTGGTCACGCCGGACTGATGCAGCAGGCGTCAGTCGCCGCACCGGCACCCCAAGACGTCAACCGTTCGGGCAAAGCCGATCGTGCTGGTATCAGCGCCGATATGCAGCCCGGCCAGACCTTTGCCGTGACGCTGATCGGCCAATCGGTTCTCGTCCGAATCCCCAAGGAGCAGGCCGATGGAGCGGCGGGTCGCGCGCCCGCGGCCACCACCAAGCCGGCGATGGCGCCGAAGCGGATCGTAGCCTGCGAGCCGGTGGTGAGTGTCCTCACCGAGGTTGCCAAGCAACTCCAGCCCGGACGTTGCGTCGCGTAACGCTTTCATCAGTTAACAGAGCATCCGACATCCGCCCCTGGGGCGGATGTTTTCGTTTGAGGCGTTCGCGGTCAGCGGGCGTTAGGCCGGCGCGCCGGCCTCAGTCGCCGCCGGGAAGCTGCGGTGTGTCCTCGGGCATCAGGTGCTCCTTGAGCACCAGCCCGACGATCAGCAGCGGGGAGGCCAGGAAGCTTCCCATCGGCCCCCACAGCCAGGTCCAGAATGCCAGGGTGATGAATACCGCCAGCGCGTTCAGCGACAGTCGCCGCCCGATGATCGTGGGGGTTATGAAGTGGCCTTCGAAGAAAGTGAGGAGGGTGAAGCCCAACGGGGCAAGCAGTCCGGCTCCCAGGGTCGGCATGCTGATGATGCCGACGACCGTGAGCACGACAAACATCACGAACGGCCCGATGATCGGGATGAAATTCAGCACCGCCGCCAGCGCGCCGAGACCGGCCGGGTTCGGCATCCCCGCGGCGGCGCAGATCAGGCCGGTGGCAGCGCCGTAGCACAGGTTGATGACGGTGACGGTCAGCAGATAGGCGCCGAGGCTGCCTTCGATCTCGTTGAGGATCCGCAGCGTCCGCAGCCGGGCATCGCGGCCGGCGAACACCATCACCAGCGATCGGCGGAGATCCTTCCAGCTCGCCACGAACAGCACCAGCATCACCAGAAACAGCAGGAGCTCGGTGAGGGTGGGCGAGAGGAATTCGAACACCCAGTCGATCTTCGGCATCTGCACCGAGCTCTGCGGCAGGCTTTCGGAGCCGCTCAACGAGCTTTGGATCTGCCGCCACATCTGCAGCGGCCGATCGAGCACGTGCAGCTTTTCGCGCAATAAAGAGCCGACCTCGGGAATCCGGCTGCTCCACTCGATCAGCGGTGCCGAGATCAGCCCGATCATGAAGGTGACTGTGCCGAGCCCCAGCGCCACGATCAGCACCGCGCTGACCGCGCGGGGAATCCGGAAGCGCTCCAGGAAGCTTGCCGCCGGTGACACCATGGTGCCGACCACGAAGGCGGTGACCATCGGCAAAAAGAATGGCTTTCCGACGTACAGCAGGCCGACCAGCAGGATCACCAGCAGGGCGACCAGAGCGAGCGCAACGACTTCGGTGCGCCGGATCAGCGGCGGCCGCTCGTCCTTGCTGTCGGGAAGCGGCGTGCCGGCAGGCTCGGCGGGAAGTACGCGCAATGGACCACCCAGCGTCTGAGTTATGTGTGGAGACGTGGAAGTCGACGGCGAGCGGGCCGGATGACGGCGCAACCATCGAAGACTGCCGCTGCGTGCAACGACGATCGACCAAGAAGGTTCCGGGCTCGCTGCTGACGCCTTTGCGCATCGCTTGAGCCAAGTGCGGGAACGGACTGGAGCGGGACCGCGTTCTCTCGCCGACGCCGCACGGACGTCGCAACTAACAGCGGGGACTTTCCATGATCACCACGATGCTGTCTGCATGCGTCCCGCAGCCGGGACGCGCGTTCAATTCGGTGGCGGCGACCGGTGCTGCGCTTTTGCTCGCGCTTGCGCTGCCGGCGACTCCGGCTGCCGCCCAGGCGCTCGGCTATGCGGCGCAGCCGCCGCAGTTCGCCCCGTTCGAATCCGACGAGGCGATGCTCGCGCCGTCCGAACCAGCGGATAACGATGTTGCGGTCGACGCGAACGAGGACGCGCAGCTCCCTGACCGGCTGCGCCGGACGGTGGTGAGCTATCCGAGCAAGGAGCCGGCCGGCACCATCGTGATCGATACCTCGAACACCTATTTGTATTACGTGCTCGGCGGTGGTCGGGCGATCCGCTACGGCGTCGGCGTCGGCCGCGAAGGCTTCACCTGGGCCGGCGTCCAGACCATCACCCGTAAGGCGGAGTGGCCGGACTGGCGGCCGCCGGCGGAGATGATTGCGCGCCAGCCCTATCTGCCGCGCTTCATGGCCGGCGGCCCGGGCAACCCGCTCGGTGCGCGGGCGATGTATCTCGGCTCCACCGCGTACCGCATCCACGGCACCAATGATCCGTCGACGATCGGCAAGTTCGTCTCCTCGGGCTGCATCCGGCTGACCAATGAGGACGTCGAGGATCTGTTCAGTCGTGCCGGGATCGGGACCCGCGTCGTGGTGCTGCCGAAGTCGGGCTCACATCCGATCGAAGCGCGCTCGACCCCGCGGCCCGGCCGGCAGGCCATGAACATCTCAGCCTCGTCGATCGACTAACGCCAGACAGCCGGAGACCGTCATGCGCAAGCTCACCTCACGCCAGATCGGAATCGGTGCCGCGGCACTTGCGGCTGTGACCGTGGTGACGCCTCCGGCGCATGCGCAGGATTTCTTTCAGGCGCTGTTCGGCGGCTTCCAGGCGCCGCGCTATCAGCCGCGGATGCCGGCGCTGCCGTTTGCTGATGACGGGTATGGCCGGGACACGCGTGAGCGGATGTCCCGTCCGAGCGCGCGCACCTATTCGACCGGCGGGCAGGCGTACTGCGTCCGAACCTGCGACGGGCGTTATTTCCCAATCTCGTCCAGCGGGGGCGATACCAAGGCCGAGACCTGCAACAGCTTCTGCCCGTCGAGCGACACCAAGGTGGTGTACGGCTTGTCGATCGAGAACGCCCGCACGTCCAGCGGAAAGCCATATTCCGAATTGCCGAACGCCTTCAAATTCCGCACCGAGATCGTTGCCGGCTGCACCTGCAACGGCAAAGACCAGTTCGGCCTCGCTAAGATCCCGATCGAGGACGATCCGACGGTGCGCAAGGGCGACATCATCGCCGGCAAGGACGGCCTGATGGTCGCGGCCCGTAACGCCTCCGGCAACGACGGCAAGGTAGCGCTCGCCCCGGCCTCCGGCGCCGATCACGTCCGCGCCGGCTATTCCAAGGTCCCGGTGCTGGCCCAGGACTAATCCCTCGGCTGCCAACAGTTGGGAAGCCGCGCGTCTGCCGCGCGGTATTCTCATGGAGAGTTACGATAGTTCCGAAGTTGGAACTGATCAGCGTCTTGGCGATTGATCCGGTGCGGCGCGACCGCGGGTTGGAGCTAGGAAGATGAGCATTCTGATCGGAATTCTGATTACATTTCTCGTCATCATTTTGGTGCTGTATCTGATCAACATGCTGCCGATGGACGGCCGCGCCAAACAGATCGCACGGATCATCGTCATCATCATCGGCGTGGTATCGCTGTTGAAATATCTGGCGGTGTTCTAAGCCAGCAATCCGGCCGGGCCATCGCCCGGCCTTTTCTTTGGGCGCCGCAAAGCAGAATCGCCATCAGTTATCACGATACTGCCGACAAGCAAAAAGCCCCGGCTCTCGCCGGGGCTTTGCATGTCGAGCTGTGATGCCCGATCACTTCAGGGTCGAGAACCAGTCGTCGACGTCTTTGCGGACCTGGTCCTTGGCGTAGCCGTAGCGCTCCTGCAGCTTGCCTTCGAGCTGGTCGCGGCGGCCTTCGATCACGTTGAGATCGTCGTCGGTAAGCTTGCCCCACTTCTCTTTGACGTTGCCCTTGAACTGCTTCCAGTTACCTTCAACGCGGTTCCAATCCATCCTGTCCTCCAGTGTTTTGGATGCCGGTCAACGGGCGGTGCTGAGGATGGTTCCGACTTCCGCTGCGGCAAGCCGTCACCCAAGGCTTGCGGTTTGCGGCCTTGAAATCAGCAGCAAGTAACGAGCTACCAAAACAAAAGACCTCCCCCTGGGGGGGAGGTCTCGTGACTGCGGAAGTAACAGGTCTGCTGATTTAGCGCGCCGATTCGAGGTGCGCCGCCTTCGCTTCGCGGCGGCGCTCATGCAGGATGAACTCGGTGTAGCCGTTCGGCTGAGCGCGGCCCTTGAAGATCAGGTCACACGCGGCTTCGAACGCGACGCCGTCGAAATCTGGCGCCATCGGCCGGTACAGCGCATCGCCTTCGTTCTGCTTGTCGACCACCACGGCCATCCGCTTCAGCGAATCCATCACCTGCTCCTTGGTGACGACGCCATGGTGCAGCCAGTTGGCGAGATGCTGGCTGGAGATGCGCAGCGTGGCGCGGTCTTCCATCAGGCCGACGTCGTGGATGTCCGGCACCTTCGAACAGCCGACGCCCTGGTCGATCCAGCGCACCACGTAGCCGAGGATGCCCTGGCAGTTGTTGTCGATCTCCTGGCGGACATCGTCCGGCGCCCAATTCGAATTCGACACCGGAATGGTGAGGATGTCCTCGAGCTTGGCGCGCGGGCCGCCCTTGGCCAGCTCTTGCTGGCGCGCGATCACGTCGACCTGGTGATAGTGCAGCGCGTGCAGCGTTGCTGCGGTCGGCGACGGCACCCAGGCGGTGGTGGCGCCGGCCTGCGGATGGCCGATCTTCTGCGCCAGCATGTCGGCCATCTTGTCCGGGGCCGCCCACATGCCCTTGCCGATCTGGGCGTGGCCGGGCAGGCCGTCGACCAGACCGGTGTCGACGTTCCAGTCCTCGTAGGCCTTGATCCAGGGCTGCGCCTTCATCTCGTTCTTGCGGATCATCGGACCCGCTTCCATCGAGGTGTGGATCTCGTCGCCGGTGCGGTCGAGGAAGCCGGTGTTGATGAAGCAGATCCGCTTGCTCGCATTCTGGATGCAGGCCTTGAGGTTCACCGTGGTGCGGCGCTCCTCATCCATGATGCCGACCTTCAGCGTGTTCTCGGTCAGGCCGAGCATCTTTTCGACGCGGCCGAACAGCTCGACGGTGAGGGCGACTTCGTCCGGGCCGTGCATCTTCGGCTTGACGATGTAGACCGAGCCGGTGCGGCTGTTGCGGCTCTTGCCGAGGTGCTTGAGATCGTGGATCGCGATCAGGCCCGACACCGCAGCGTCGAGGAAGCCTTCCGGGATCTCCTGACCTTCGCTGTCGAGCACCGCATCGGTCCACATGTGGTGACCGACGTTGCGCATCAGCAGCAGGCTGCGGCCGTGCAGCGAGATTTCCTTGCCGTCCGGTGCGGTGTAGGTGCGGTCGCCGTTGAGCGCGCGGGTAACGGTCTTGCCGCCCTTCTCGAAGCTCTCCGACAGCGTGCCGTCCATCAGGCCGAGGGTGTTGCGATAGATCAGCACCTTGTCGTCAGCGTCGACGGCGGCGACCGAGTCTTCCATGTCGAGAATGGTCGAGACCGCCGACTCGATGATCAGGTCGGCGACGCCGGCCGGATCGTCTTTGCCGATGGCGCTGGCGCGGTCGATCTTGATCTCGATATGCAGGCCGTTGTTGACCACCAGCACCGCGCTCGGACTGGCGGCATCACCGCGGAAGCCGGCGAACTGCGCCGGCTTCTTCAGGCCGGTGGCATTGCCGCTCTTCAGCTTGGCCGACAGCTGGCCGGCGATCACGCTGTAGCCGGTGACGTCGCTGTGGCTTCCGGTGGCGAGCGGCGCGGCCTGATCGAGGAACGCCTTGGCCTTGGCGATCACCTTGTCGCCGCGGGCCTTGTCGTAGCCCTTGGTCTGGGTGGCTTCCTGCGGGATCGCGTCGGTGCCGTAGAACGCGTCGTACAGCGAGCCCCAGCGCGCGTTCGCAGCGTTCAGCGCGTAGCGCGCGTTCGACAGCGGCACCACCAGCTGCGGGCCGCACAGCTTGCCGATTTCTTCGTCGACATTGGCGGTCTCGACCGGCGCGGTCGCCGGCTCGGGTTGCAGGTAGCCGATCTCTTTCAGGAACGCGGTGTAGGCCGCCATGTCCTGCTTCTTGCCCTTGTTGGCGAGATGCCACGCATCGATCTTGGCCTGCAGATCGTCGCGGGTCTTCAGCAGCGCGCGGGTCTTCGGCGCCAGATCACGAACGATCGCAGCGAGTCCGGCCCAGAATACGTCGGGAGCGATGCCGGTTTTCGGCGCGGCCTCCTTGGCGATGAAGTCGAACAGCACAGGCGCGATTTTCAGTCCGTGGGCGTCAATACGATTCATTTTTGGATGTCTCGCGAGAAAACGGCGCGCTGGCGCCTTTTCAGGGGTCAAATGACCGGTCGCCGCGTAGCGGCGCCGGGTGCTCCTTTTAGCGTCAAAGGTCGCCAAAAGAGAAGGCCCGCACTGTCTGGCTGCGGCCAGGCACCGCCGGGAACCCTTTCGTTCCCGGCCCAAATGCCGATCTGCCGGGAGTCGTGGCAGGAAGGAGGGCGGCACGGCCCTTGCTCAGCTCAGACTCCCGATGCGGCCGAGAAAGACTGTCTCTGCCAAGTGGCGACGAGGGGCGAAATTTCTCTACGGATCGGCGGAGGTGGAATGGAATGATTTTCTTCCGACCCTGCTTGTATCGCGGAAGCGGAGAAAATAATTCTAAACAGCCCCAGGTGGCGATGGAGCGGACATGCGATTTCTTCCAGTGTTTCTGGATCTGGCGACGGGACCCGTGGTGCTGGTGGGTGCCGGCGAGATGGCGCGCGCCAAGCTGCGGTTGTTGCTCGGCGCCGGTGCGTCGGTCCGCTGGTACGTCACCGATGGCGACCGCGGTCTGGCCGGCCTGACCGAGGCCGAGCGGGCGCGGGTGAGTTTCCCGGACGGCGATCCGGCCGCCGCTGACCTCACCGGCGCGATCGCGCTGCTGTGCGCGGGCGCGGGCGAGGTCGCCGCTCCGCTGGCCGCGAAGGCGCGGGCACTCGGCGTGCCGGTCAATGTCATGGACGAGCTGTCGCACTCCACCTTCATCTTTCCGGCGATCGTTGATCGCGGCGACGTGGTGGTGGCGATCGGCACCGGCGGGTCTTCGCCGGTGGTGGCGCGCCGCCTCCGCGAACTGATCGAGACCGTGGTGCCGGCGCGGATCGGCGAGCTGGCCGCGCTGATCGGCCGCTGGCGCACGCCGATCAAGACACGGATTCCTGAATTCCCGCTGCGCCGCCGGTTCTGGGAGCGCGTCGTCGACGGCCCGATCGGCCGCGCGGTGCTCGACGGGCGGCTGGCGGATGCCGAGACCGAACTGAAGAAGATCGACGATGCCACCGACTACGCGCGGCATTCGCTCGGCCGCCGCGCTGACGGTCATGTCAGCATCGTCGGCGCCGGTCCCGGTGATCCTGATTTGTTGACGCTCAAAGCTCTGCGGGCGCTGTCGGACGCCGACGTGGTGTTCTACGACGAGCTGGTTTCGCCCGAGATCCTCGACCGCATCCGGCGCGACGCCAAACGCCTGCCGGTCGGCCGCCGTGTCGGCCAGCCGGGCATCGGTCAGGACGCGATCAACAAGCTGCTGATCGAAGCGGCCCGGTCCGGCCAGCGCGCGGTGCGGCTGAAGGGCGGCGATCCGTTCGTGTTCGGCCGCGGCGGCGAAGAGGTCGAAGCGCTGCGCGAGGCCGGCGTGTCCTACGCGGTGGTGCCGGGCATCAGCGCGGCGCTCGGTGCAGCCTCGCAGTTCGAGGTGCCGCTGACCTATCGCCACGAGGCGCTGCGCATCACCTTCCTCACCGCCCACAAGGCCAAAGATGCCGAGGCCGTCGATTGGTCGGCGCTGACTGATCAGAAGATGACGGTCGTGGTGTATATGGGCATGAGCGCGGCGCCGACGATCCGCGAAGGGCTGCTCGCCGCCGGCCGCGCGGCTGATACGCCGGTGGGCGTGTTTGCGCGGGTGACGCGTCCGGACGCTGTCTCGGCTGTCGGCACGCTCGAAGATCTGCCGGCGCTGGTCGATCAGGTCGACGGCGGCCCGGCACTGCTGGTGATCGGCGACGTCGTCGCTCACTCCGCGCCGTGGCGCCAGCAACAACTCCTGCAACTCGTTTCGACCTATCAGATGGCCGCCGAATGACGTCCCCGCTGCAACAGAAGATCAAGATCACCGGTCCCTCGGTGGTGACCGCAAACCGAACCACCGATGGCGTGGTGATTTACCGAACCGCGCAGAGCGGCTGGTCGACCGATCTGGCCGACGCCGCCATCGTGCGCGAGGCCGAGCCGGCGCGCGCGCTGCTCGCCGCTGCGACCGCCGACGATGTCGGAGCGGTCGGTGCCTATATCGCGCCGGTGGAGATCGGCGCCGACGGGGCAATTAGCCCCGGCAATCTGCGCGAAAAAATCCGCCGCGACGGCGTCACCATCGCGCTGCCCGTCCAGGCTTGAGGGCTGTTTCATGTATGCTTATGACGACATCGACCGCGCCATCGTCCACGAGCGCGTCGAAGAATTCCGCGACCAGGTGAGTCGCCGCCTGTCGGGCGAACTCACCGAGGACGAGTTCAAGCCACTGCGGCTGATGAACGGCGTGTACCTGCAGCTCCACGCCTACATGTTTCGCGTGGCCATTCCGTACGGCACGCTGTCGTCGGCACAGCTCCGGAAGCTGGCGCATGTGGCGCGGACCTACGACCGCGGCTATGGCCATTTCACCACCCGGCAGAACATCCAGTTCAATTGGATCGCGCTGAAGGATTTGCCCGACGCGCTTGCGGATCTGGCCGAAGTCGGCATCCACGCGATGCAGACCTCTGGCAATTGCACCCGCAACGTCACCGCCGATCAGTGGGCCGGCGTTGCGCCGGGCGAGGTCGAAGACCCGCGGGTCTGGGCCGAAATCCTGCGCCAGCACACCGCGCTGCATCCGGAATTCTCGTTCCTGCCGCGCAAGTTCAAGTTCGCCATCACTGCCTCGGATCACGATCGCGCCGCGATCAAGATCCACGATATCGGCCTGAAGCTGGTCAGGAACGACGCCGGCGAGACCGGCTTCGAAGTGCTGGTCGGCGGCGGGCTCGGCCGCAGTCCGTTCATCGGCCGGACCATCAAGTCGTTCGTCGCGGGCCGCGATATCCTCAGCTACATCGAGGCGATCCTGCGCGTCTACAATCAGTACGGACGCCGTGACAACATCTACAAGGCGCGCATCAAGATCCTGGTGCACGAGCTCGGCATCGAGAAGTTCGCCGCCGAAGTCGAGCAGGCGTGGCGAGAGATCGCCGACGGCCCGCTGACGCTCGACGACGAGATGATCGAGGATATCCGCTCGCGCTTCATCTATCCGGCCTACGAGAAGCTGCCGGTAGAACCCGACGAGCTGCGCGCCGCGGCCGGCGACCCGCGCTTCGAAGCGTGGCGCAACAACTCGGTCGCGCCGCACCGCCAGGATGGCTATGCCATCGTGACGTTGTCGCTGAAGCCGGCAGGCGGCCCGCCTGGTGATGCCACCGCCGCGCAGATGGATGCGGTCGCAGACCTGGCCGACAAATATTCGTTCGGCGAGATCCGCGTCGGCCACGAACAGAACCTGGTGTTGCCGCACGTTGCCAAGCGTGACCTGCCCGCGCTGTGGGCCGCGCTCGACAAGCTCGGCCTCGCCACACCGAACGTCGGTCTGGTCAGCGACATCATTGCTTGCCCGGGCCTCGATTACTGCTCGCTGGCGAATGCGCGGTCGATCCCGATCGCCCAGGAATTGTCGCGCCGGTTCGCCAGCCCCGAGACCGCCGCGCTGATCGGGCGGCTGCACATCAACATCTCCGGCTGCATCAATGCCTGCGGCCATCACCACGTCGGCCATATCGGCATTCTCGGCGTCGAGAAGAACGGCGAGGAGTTTTATCAGATCACCATCGGCGGTCGTGCCGACGAGGGCGCTGAGCTCGGGGTGCTGATCGGCCCCGCGGTGCCGTACGGCGAAGTCGCCGACGTGATCGAAGATATCGTCGAGGCCTATCTCAGCCTGCGGCAGCGGCCGGACGAATTGTTCGTCGACGCCGTCAAGCGCCTCGGCCTCGAGCCCTTCAAGGAGCGGGTCTATGCCACTCGTTAAGAACGGACAGATTACGGCCGATGAGTTCGTTGCCGTGGCCGACGACGCAGAGTTGCCGGCCGCGGGTTCGGTGCTGATTTCGGCTACGCGCTTTTTGGCCGATCCCAAGCGGCTGGTGGCGCGCAACAGCCCGCTCGGCGTGATCTGGCCGAACAACCGCGACGTCGCCGAGCTGAAGCCCTGGCTCGACCGTCTGGCGCTGATCGCGCTGGTGTTTCCGACCTACAAGGATGGCCGCGCCCACAGCCAGGCGCGGCGGCTGCGCGAGGTCTATGGTTATCGCGGCGAACTGCGCGCCACCGGGCAGGTGCTGCGCGACCAGTTCACCTTCCTGGTCCGCAATGGCTTCGACGCGCTCGACGTCAAGAAGGAAGCCGACGCGCACGCCTTCGGCGAAGCGACGCATCGCTACACCGAATTCTATCAGCCGACCGGCGACGGTCACCTCAGCGCGCTGCAGCTCCGCCGCCAGCGGCATCTGACGTCGGCCAGTTAAGCCGCAGTTCTCCACGCCGTCATTGCGAGGAGCGTAGCGACGAAGCAATCCAGAGGCCGCACGCGTGGCTCCTGGATTGCTTCGCTTCGCTCGCAATGACGGGGAGAGCTTCGACCATCACGCCGCCGTTGACCTGGTGCGCGCTTTGCATCAAATGCGCCGCCATGAGCAATCAGCTTCTCGACCGTGTCGTTGCCGAAATCGCCGATGAGATGACGCAGCGGACGGACCGCGGCGAGGTGGCGAGCTACATTCCGGAACTGGCGCGGGTCGATCCGAAAGCCTTCGGCCTCGCGGTGATCGGTGCCGACGGCCATGTCGCCGCCGCCGGTGACGCCGATTTGCCGTTCTCGATCCAGAGCATCTCGAAGGTGTTCACCCTGACGCTGGCGCTGGGCAAGGCCGGCGATCGGCTGTGGCGGCGCGTCGGCCGTGAGCCGTCGGGCTCCGCCTTCAACTCGATCGTGCAGCTCGAGCACGAGCGCGGCATCCCGCGCAATCCGTTCATCAATGCCGGCGCGATCGCCGTCACCGATCTGATCCTGTCCGGGCATCAGCCGCGCGAAGCGCTCGGCGAGATCCTGCGGTTCATGCAGTTTCTCGCCGGCGATTCCACGGTCGCGATCGATGAAGCGGTGGCGAAATCCGAGCAGCGCACCGGATTCCGCAACGCTGCGCTCGCCAATTACATGAAATCGTTCGGGGTGCTGGACAATCCGGTCGAGTACACGCTCGGCGTCTATTTCCATCACTGCGCGATCGCGATGAGCTGCCGACAGCTGGCGATGGCCGGGCGTTTCCTGGCGCATAACGGCCAGAACCCGTCGACCGGACTCAACGTGGTGTCGAGCGAACGCGCGCGCCGCATCAACGCGCTAATGCTGACTTGCGGCCACTATGACGGTTCGGGCGAATTCGCCTATCGGGTCGGCCTGCCGGGCAAGAGCGGCGTCGGCGGCGGCATTCTCGCGGTCGCGCCGGGCAAAGCCTCGATCGCGGTGTGGGCGCCGGGGCTCGATGCCGCGGGCAACTCCCATCTCGGTCGCGTCGCGCTGGAGGCGCTGACCAAGCGCATGGGCTGGTCGATTTTCGGCGTCTGACAAACAGCCGAACGACCCGGCGCAAAAAAAAGGGCCGAACGCGTGCGCCGGCCCTTCGTCAGTCGTTCGAATGATCGCGGCGGCGGCGCCGCGCAAGCTGCGGTGTCATGGCCGCTTGGTGGACTGCTCTTCAAGCATCGCGATCTCGTGATACCAGCTCGAGCAGGTCAGGATATTGGCCGGATTCGACGCCGCTTCGCTGCTCGGAAGCGCGGTGCGGTTGGCTCCATCCCGGCCGCCGACCGGGAACTGGTAGATCTTGGCGGAGGTCTGATTCAGGCTACTCACGCGATCTCTCCTTTCTCTCCTTCGGGTCGATGAAGCTGGCTCGACGAGCGGTCCGGCCGCGCGTCGCAACGGATGATAACGCGATTGCTTCGCGTGCAGGCAGAATGATCAACAAAGAACCAGCCACTGGCGATTCTTTGCGCATTCGCCCGTTTGCTGACGAACTCGGCATTGGATTGATGCAACGCGGCCGGGATGGCTTGGTTGCGCACTCCCCCTTCCGAGAAAATCGTGCGCCCGAGGGGTTAATTTTGTTCACCGCGGTGGGTGCGGGGAAATACGGAGGAATCTGGCGTTCCGCGCTCCGCGACCGCGCAGGGCCGACACTGTCTTGCTCATCGAAGTTGCCGCGCGACCGCCGCGGATCTGCCTGCGGCGATTTGGCTCATTTTGGCATATTAAATGCTTCATGTTCGCAGGACCGAAGGCCGCCGGGTGCGGTTCCGTGTCCGTCATCGGCCGAATGCCGGTGGCATCTCCAACGAGAGGACCGCATGACCAAGTACAAGCTCGAGTACATTTGGCTCGACGGCTACAAGCCGACGCCGAACCTGCGCGGCAAGACCACCATCAAGGAATTCGAGATCTATCCGACGCTCGAGCAGCTTCCGCTGTGGGGGTTCGACGGCTCGTCCACGATGCAGGCCGAAGGCCATAGCTCGGACTGCGTGCTGAAGCCGGTCGCGATGTACCCGGACGCGGCGCGGAACAACGGCATTCTGGTTCTGTGCGAAGTGATGATGCCTGACGGCGTCACCCCGCATCCGACCAACACCCGCGCCACCATTCTGGACGACGAAGGCGCCTGGTTCGGCTTCGAACAGGAATACTTCTTCTACAAGAACGGCCGCCCGCTCGGCTTCCCCGAGGCCGGCTATCCGGCGCCGCAGGGCCCGTATTACACCGGCGTCGGCTACAAGCACGTCGGTGATATCGCCCGCCAGATCGTCGAAGAGCATCTCGACCTCTGCCTCGCCGCCGGCATCAACCACGAAGGCATCAATGCCGAGGTGGCGAAGGGCCAGTGGGAATTCCAGGTGTTCGGCAAGGGGTCGAAGACCGCCGCCGATCAGATGTGGATGGCGCGCTACCTGATGCTGCGTCTCACCGAGAAGTACGGCATCGATATCGAGTTCCACTGCAAGCCGCTCGGCGACACCGACTGGAACGGCTCGGGCATGCACTGCAACTTCTCGACCAGCTACATGCGGGAAGTCGGCGGCAAGGAGTATTTCGAATCGCTGATGAAGGCGTTCGAAGACAACCTTGACGACCACATCGCGGTGTACGGTCCGGACAACCACATGCGGCTCACCGGCAAGCACGAGACCGCACCGTGGAACAAGTTCTCCTACGGCATCGCCGATCGCGGCGCCTCGATCCGCGTGCCGCACTCCTTCGTCAACAACGGCTACAAGGGCTATCTGGAAGATCGCCGCCCGAACTCGCAGGGCGACCCTTACCAGATCGCGTCCCAGGTTCTGAAGACGATTTCGTCGGTCCCCACCTCGAAGTCGGCGGCCGCCGCCTGAACCTCCACGGCGACTGCTCGCGGCCCGGACGCAAGTCCGGGCCGTTGCCGTTTTGATGCCCTGAATATGATTGCTCTCGTTTGTTTTGGCGCGTTTTTTCGTGCGAATTGCTGGTCCTCTCGGTCGCAAGCGCTCGGGCGGCTATCTTCACCTTTCAGCCACTGTTGACGTGCAACAACTGCCCGGCGCGTCGTGAGCCGGTGACGGGCCGGCAGTGCCGATCGCGCGCGAATGGGGAATCTGGACAATGTTTCGCGGGGTGATGGCCGTTCTCGGCCTGTTGGTGCTGGCCGGGTGTGCCGGCGGCGATGTCGCACCGTCGGTCGATACGCCGTCGATGTATCAGAGCATGGCGCGTGAGGGTGCCAAGGTCGATGTCGCCGCAGCGGCCGTCATGATCTCACAATATCGCCAGAACAACGGGCTTGGTCCGGTGACGGTGGATCCGGCGCTGACCAAGCTCGCCGAGGACCAGTCATCGACCATGGCAAGGCGCAACAAGCTCGACCACGACGTCAAGGCGCCGCTGGCGCAGCGGCTGAACGCCTCGGGGTATCCGGCAGCGGTCGCGGTCGAGAACGTCTCGGCGGGTTATCACACGCTGGCGGAAGCTTTTTCGGGCTGGCGGGATTCGCCGCCGCATCGGGCCAACATGCTGAAGACCGGCGTCGACCGGATCGGCATCGCCGCCAGCTATGCGCCGGGCACCAAATACAAGGTGTTCTGGACCATGATCCTCGCTTCAACCGACACGCCGCGATAAACCGGGCGTGATCGGCTCACGCCCTTGGCGCAATTGACGCTGGCACCGTGCATCGCCAAGTTGCCGCCGTTCTTGCTTAAGGTGCGACCGACCAGATGGACTCGACACCGCACAGGAAGGCCGCAAGGCCCTGCGACGCGCGCCGCGTGCTGGTGCTGCAAGGCGGCGGGGCGCTCGGCGCGTATCAGGCCGGCGCCTATCAGGCGCTGTGCCATCACGATTTCGAGCCGCAATGGCTCGCCGGCATCTCGATCGGCGCCATCAACGCCGCGATCATCGCCGGCAATCCGCGCGAGCAGCGCGTCGAGAAGCTGAAGCAGTTCTGGGAGATGGCCTCGTCGCCGGTGCCGTGGCAGCCGCTGCTGCGCGACGACCACGTGCATTCGCTGTTCAACGAGACCTCGGCGGCGATGATCGCCACCTTCGGGGTTCCGGGCTTCTTCACCCCGCGGTTTCCGCCGACGCACCTGCTGCCGTCTGGCAAGCCCTCCCACCTCAGCTATTACGACACCGCGCCGCTGCGTTCGACGCTGGAGCGGCTGGTCGATTTCGACCGCCTCAACCACAATGGCATCCGCCTGAGTGTCGGTGCGGTCAACATTGTCACCGGCAACTTCGTGTATTTCGATACCACCAAGCAGACCATCGGCCCTGAGCACATCATGGCTTCGGCCGCGCTGCCGCCCGGCTTTCCGGCGATCGAGATCGACGGCGAGTATTATTGGGACGGCGGCGTCGCTTCCAATACGCCGCTCGACTACGTGCTGGACTGCGAGCAGCGCGACGATCTCTTGATCTTTCAGGTCGATCTGTTCAGCTCCCGCGGCCGCCTGCCGGAAACGTTGCTGGAAGCTGCCGAGCGCGAGAAGGACATCCGCTATTCCAGCCGCACCCGGCTGAATACCGACAAGAACAAAATGATCCACAACACCCGCAAGGCGCTGCGCGATCTGATCGATCGGCTGCCGGCGGAATTGCGTGACGATCCGGCCTACGCCATCCTGCATGAGGCGGCCAAAGAGAACACCGTCACCGTGGTGCATCTGATCTATCGTAAGCGGGACTATGAGGCGTCGTCGAAGGACTACGATTTCTCCCGGCTGAACATGATCGAGCATTGGAAGGCCGGCGAGCAGGACGTCTACGTCTCGATGCGCGACCAGAGCTGGCAACAGGCGCCGCAGGACGGCGAGACCATGGTGACCTGGGACCTCACCCGGGATGCATTCGAATAAGCGGCCAGATCTGCGCCGCTTTCTCAACCTCGCGAACAGGAGCGGATGATGACGAATCTGACAGGCAAGACCGCGGTCGTGACCGGCTCGACCTCGGGCATCGGGCTCAGCTATGCGCGCGCCTTTGCCAAGGCCGGCGCCAACGTCGTGATCAACGGCATGGGTGACGCGGACGCGATCGAGAAGGAGCGCAAAGCGATCGAGACCGACTTCGCCGTCAAGGCGGTGTATTCGCCGGCCGACATGCTGAAGCCCGCCGAGATCGCCGAGATGATCAAGCTCGGCGAAACCACTTTCGGTTCGGTCGATATCCTCGTCAACAACGCGGGCATCCAGTTCGTGTCGCCGGTCGAGGACTTCCCGATCGAGAAGTGGGACGCGATCATCGGCATCAACCTGTCGTCGGCGTTCCACGGCATCCGCGCCGCGGTGCCGGGCATGAAGAAGCGCGGCTGGGGCCGCATCATCAACACCGCCTCGGCGCACTCGCTGGTCGCCTCGCCGTTCAAGTCGGCCTATGTGGCCGCCAAGCACGGCATCGCCGGCCTGACCAAGACGGTGGCGCTGGAGCTCGCCACCCACAAGATCACCTGCAACTGCATTTCGCCCGGCTATGTCTGGACGCCGCTGGTCGAAAAGCAGATCCCCGACACCATGAAGGCGCGGGGTCTCACTAAGGAGCAGGTGATCAACGACGTGCTGCTCGCTGCCCAGCCGACCAAGCAGTTCGTCACCCCCGAGCAGGTCGCCGCTCTCGCAGTCTATCTTTGCGGCGACGATGCCAGCCAGATCACCGGCGCCAACCTGTCGATGGACGGCGGCTGGACCGCCGCTTAAGGCGGGTTTGGGGCCGCCCACATTCGGTCGGGCTCCGCCTTCGCCTCACGAACGAACGTCATCCTCCGCTCGAGCGGAGGATCCAGTATTCCAGAGCGTCATGGACCTGGAATACTCGATCGCCCGGTCAAGCCGGGCGACGACGTGAGTGTGATAAAGTAAGTCTCGCTCACCCCGTCTTGCCGAACGCCAGCACATGCCCGCCGAGACGTTCGCAGACGATCCAGAACAGCATCACGGTTTCGAAGGTCAGCGCCGCTTGATGCTTGCGGCTATCTTTTCGCCCGCTTTTGCACTGCTTGCTCCAGAGCCATCCGGATGTAGCGTTGGTAGGGGACACCTGCAGCCTTCGCCTGCTGGCGGACGGCAGACAGCAGTTGCTCCGGCAGTCGCAGGTTGACCGATTTGTCTTTCGGCTTCATTTCGAACTGCATGGTGACCATGCCCGACAGGTCGTAATCGGAGAGGTCCGCGTCGGCGACGAAGGCTTCCGCCTCGGCGTCACTTCCCAGCTTTGGCAGCTTCTTCTTCATAGGCGGCGATCTCCTTGCGGTGCATGTAGCGGGCGCTAATAGGCCGGATGAGCGTTCGCTCGCGCAGCGTTCTGAGGGTGAACACCAGGAACACCATTCGTCCCGCTTCGGTGCGGCCGATTGCCTTGAAGCGCTCCTCGGTCGTGGAGTGAGCCGGATCAGGAAACACGCTTACCGGGCCGCGAAACAGGCCTTCGATTTCGGCGACCGTCACGCCATGTTTGGCGCATTTGGCTCGGTTTCCGAGATCCCAATCAAAGCCGGCAATTTTCATCGGCTGCCTCTAGCCAAATAGGCATTTGTATAGACAAATGTCAATGCGCAGCCGATATCCGAAGCGCCTCGAACAGAGCCTTAAGTCGTCTCAGTGCGCCTTCGCGCCGAACGCCAACACGTGCAGGCCGAGGCGTTTGCGGACGATCCAGAACAGCATCACGGTTTCGAAGGTGAGCGCCGCGGAGGTGGCGGCGGCGGCGCCGTAGCCGCCGAAGCGCGGCACCAGGATCAGGCACAGCGCGAGATTGACTGCGAACGCCAGAGCGTAAGCGAGCGCGCAGACATGCTGGTGGCCGAGCATGTTGAGCAGCCGCTCCACCGGCCCGATCGCGGCGCGGACCATCAGGCCGATCGCCGCAACGAACATGATGCCGTAGCCTGACGTGAATTGCGGCCCGAATAGCCACAGCAGCGGCTCGCCGAGCGCCAGCAACGCCAGGGTCGCCACCAGCGACGGCCAGAACGTCCACACGATCGCGTGGCGGACATACGCCGCCAGCCGAACCTTATCGCCGGCTGCGTTGTACTCGGTGAAGCGATGCGCCGTGGTGGCCGACATCGCGTAGTGAATGAACGACACCAGCGCCAGCGTCTTCACCACCGCATAGTAGATGCCGACTTCCTCGGGCGTACTGAACTGCTGCAGCACCAGGACGTCGGTGTAGGACAGCAGCAGGTAGAAGCTCTCGACCAGCAGGATCGGCAGCGAGGTGGCGAGCCAGCCGCGGACGTCGTAAGCGCGCGGGCCGGGCGGGACGTGGCCGGCCAGCCTGCGGTTGAGTGCGATCATCTGCCCGAGCATCGCGATCCACACCGCCGCACAGCTCGCCGCCATTGCGGCCACCGCGCCGAGCTCGAAGCCCAGGACAAACAGCCCGGCGGTGAAGCCGATGATCAGCGCCTGTCGGATGATGAACTGCGGCATCAGTCCCAGCCGCATCCAGTCGTGTGAGCGGGCGATGCCATCCTGGGTGTTGGCGACGACGAAGGCCGGCAGCGTCAGGCAGCCGAGATACAGCGGCACGACGGTGGCGTCGCCGATCAGCGGCGCCAGTGCCCAGACCAGGAGCGCGAGCAGCAGCGACACCGCGCTGGAGGCCGCCAGCGTGCCCCAACGGCTGCCGGACAGAAAGCCGCGCAGCCGGTCGAGTTCGCCGCGCGCGCGATATTCGGGAATGATCTTCTGGGCTGAGGCGGAGATGCCGAAATCCAGCATCGATCCGAGCAGCAGCACCCAGGTCCAGACATAGACGTAGATGCCGTAATCCGAGCCGCCCATCCAGCGCGCCAGCAGGATC
>NZ_QTKI01000358.1:0-5087 GCF_010820945.1 Rhodopseudomonas sp. BR0C11 | reverse complement strand
GGCGGGCGGGAGCGCGAAACCACCATCGCGTCGGCGATGGTGGTTTCGCGCTCCAGACCGCTGACCAGCAGAGCAACGTCGCCGGCAGCTTCGCTTTCGACGTCGTCACGATGGATCTCGCCGAGATAGTCGGTCAGCGCCCAGCCCAGCGCCAAGACCAGCAGCAATGTCGTCAGCACACCGACGAACTGCCGTTTCAGGTGCAGCGAATAGCCGGGGTAGTCGAGCGTTTCCATCACCCGGCGGCCCCAGGCCGCCCAGATCAGCGCCGCCAGTGCCACCGCGATCAGCCCGCGCACGAGTTGAATTGGCACACCGGTGACGCGCTGGAACATCTCTTGATTGAAGGTCCTGGCCGGCCAGAACGGCGCGGTTTCGACAATCATGCCAGCCGCCACCGCGTAAAGTGCGAAGGCGATCGCCACGCCCGCCATCAGCGAGCGGTTCATATGGAGATCGTGATGTCGGCCGGTGAACACCGTGAAGGCCACCAGGATCGCGCCCGGCGCGGCGAGCAGATAGCGGGTCGCCGCCTTCGCGGATTCGATGCCGTCGACGAAGCCGATCGCGCCGATTGCAACCAGGATCGGGATGTAGATCCAAGGTCCAGGCATGGCCAGGTCGCGTGTGATCCCGCCGTTTCGTCCCGCCTCCGCCAGCAGGATGAACGACGCGGTCAGGACCGCCGCGCGCACCACCAAGAATTCAGTACTATCGCCCGCGATCAGCGCGAGCATGTCCAGCCATTCATTGGCGCCATGGACGCAGCCGAACAGTCCGATCAAGCGGATCGTTGTTCCACGATCGTCTTCACGGCCGCGCGCCAGCACAAGGCACAGGGCGCCGAGCAGGATGAACGACAGCCCGTAGAAAAAGAAGATGAAGTCGAGCTGCGATTCGAAATGGCGGGCCATTGCACTGGAACTTCGGGTTATCCGCCACGACCTCGCGTGCGGTCAGCACCCCTGCTGATCGCACTGACGCTAATCACTCGCAGGTCATGCAGCAGTTAACGCCGTCCCGCGTACAACTACGTGGGTACACCGCGAATCCACGTAATCAGGCAGATTGAACGGTCCGATTGAGTGTAATCGTGAGTTTTTCGTGCACGCCGCGCTGACAAATTGACGGAGTGCGGAACCGACGGATTGCAAGACCGGTCGTACTACTCAGATCACGCTAGAGCAGTTCTTTTTGATCAAGTCCGGACCGCGCTTGGGAGTGCTCGCCACAGGCAGAATCTCAATAGTGAGGAGGCGCGAAGCGCCGTCTCGAACCATGAGCTGGAGGCGATGCGGCTCGTCATCCTTCGAGACGCCCGGCTACGCCTGGCTCCTCAGGATGCGGACGTCAGGACCCTTGGCAAGGCCCAAGTCCGCTTCAACCAATCGATGAACCGCTCTAACGTCTTACGGATTTGCGGCGAGGACGATGGCGAGGCCGAAGCCGGTCAGGTGATGCAGCGCCTGATCAGTGCCGATCAGCCACCAGAACCAGCGGTCCTGATTAGTCACGTCGTATGTGGCGACGATGAAGCCCTTGAGGCGATCGATCGCGAGATGGATCAGGAAGTCGATCACGCCGATGTACCAGTAGCGCGGCGCAAGGATCAGCATCAGCAGCGTCGTCATCACCAGATGCACGCTGCAATGCGCGAGCAGAGGCAGCGCCCACCCGGTCTTGGCGTCCTTGCCCATCGCCATCCACTTGTTCTGGAAGATGAAGTCCGCGAACACGTGTTTGATGGTGAGGAGCAGCATCCAATAGATCAGTGCGCCCACCGCAATCGACGACGACAATTCGGGAAGGATCAAGCTTGCACCTTCGCTTGGGCCTTGCGGGTGGTGATGGCGGCGGCTGTCGGGGTCCGACAATCCGATCGCCTTCCCTCCCGTGCAGAGGCTTCGCATCGCAGCCGGTCGGTATCGACCAGCGCAGTTTTATGACATTTCTCGCGGCCGAATGCACGTGGCCGCCAGCGTACGGCCTTCATATGGCTGTGCAATTCACGCCGCGCACGCATCGCACATAAACGGTACCCGGGTGGCACGATCGACCCGGAGATCACGACGCCGCGGCCTGGATCGGCATGGCATCGCACCTTGCCCTGATGGCTGCGATCGCGCGCTTCAAGCTGGTCTGCTTACGGTCCGGCAGCGCGGCGGCGCGCGCCTCCGCAATCGCCTGCACCAGATCCGGCAGCGGCAGCGTGCCGTTCAGCGCCGGCTTCACCAGCGCGTCGATGATCAACGACCAGTTCGCCATGCCGTAGCGATAGCCGTCGCCATAGCCACGAACCATGGTGGCGCTTTCGACCACGGCCGTTGCTGCTTCAGGGCGGGCGGCGAGGCTGCGGTCGATCATGTGCAGCCAGCGCTCGACCCATTTGCGCTCATTGGCGTAGCGAATCGACAGCAACCGCCAGCGCCGCAACCAGGAGATGATCCGCAGCTTGCGGATGCCGAGCCAGCCGCTGCCGTTGAAGCGCATCTTCACCGGCATGTGCAGCCAACCGAGATAGTTCAGCACCTTGAGCGTCGGATCGGCCACCACCACCGGCAGCGCCGCCACCACCTCGTCGATTCGAAACCGACACCTGCGGTCGATCCGCGGAATCGCACGGCCGGACGGCGCGCTCGCTGCCTCCTGCAGCGTGAGCTGCGCAATCCGGCTCGGGTCTTCATACGCCATCCGCATCGCGAGCAGCTCGGCGATCCGCAGCACCATCGCGTCGTCGACTTCGCGCCGCCCGACGAATCGGCCGATCCGGTCGAGATACAGCCGCGCATAGCGGCGGCCCTGATAGTTCACCAGCCGGGCGGCCGCCTCTTCCAGAGCTTGGGCAATTTCGGGCGACGCTGCAGCCGGCGCGTTCAGCACCACGACGCGATCGTTCTCGCCGAGCATTTCGGCGAGCGTGAAGCGTAGCGCGTCGATGTAGCCGGCCAACGGCTCAGCCCTCAGGCGGTCCGGCCGACGGCGTCGGTCCGCGGCGGCGGCGCGACCGAGGCCAATCGGGCTTGCAGGGATTCAATGTTTTCGAACAGCCGCGCGCTGGCAAGCCGCAAGAAATAGAATCCGAATTCCGGATTCTGTACGTACAGCTCCTCCACCTGGCGATAGCTGACGCTCAGCACCGTGCCGGCCTCGACGCATTCGAGGGTCTGCGTCCTGGTATGGGTCGGCGACAGCATGCCGAGCTCGCCGACAATGGCGCCCACCGGAAGCTCGATGCCGGATTCGACGAGACGGAAGCGCCCGCTGACGATGTAGAACATCTCCTCGGCGCGCTCGTCTTTGTAGAACAGCTCCTCGCCGGTGGCGCATTTGCGCTCGGTCATGAACGGCTTCAGCCAATCCATCGACAGGTCGCTGTTCACCGACTTCCTGACGTCGCGCACCAGCTGCAGCATCTGGTGCAGCCGCCAGGCGTTGAGCGGCAGCAGCACCGCATGCAGCGCCAGCGTCGGATAATTGTGGGTCGGGATCGACACCGCGATCAGCAGCAGGTTGGTCAGAATGCCGAACACCCGCAGTGGAATCATCGTCCGCATCGTGGCAGTGGCGAGCACGAAGATGGTCGCGAACACGCTGCTCACCATGCCGGCATTCTGGGCGATGAGGGACATATCCATGTGGGACCCACCGTTGTCTTGCAATCGAAGGCGCCGAAGCCGGCGGAAGCGATCTGAGAGATAGCCCGCGGGTGTTCGGACCGCAGTTCTCCCTACACGCTGGTGCGGACGGAATTATAACCAGCCGGCATAGGTTACGCGAGCGGTGGCCGCGGCCTCTCCCGCTCCCCGGCGAGTTGACGGACGCCCGGCCGGCGGGCAGTTTGCCCGGCCCATTTCGCCCGTCCGCCGCGGCGCTGTCCGCGGTCCTTGCAGGGCCCGGCGCCGTTTTGGCAGCCGCCCGCTTCCGATCAGGAGACCTAATCGATGTCCGATAGCGACACTGCCAGCGCACCGGTGCTGACCATCGACGGCCCGCGCGCCACCATCCGGCTGAACCGGCCCAAACATCTCAACCGGCTGCAGCCTGACGACCTCGCCACGCTGCTCGATCAGTTCGCGCGGCTCGACGCCGATCCGGCGGTGCGGGTGCTGGTGCTCACCGGCACCGGTCGGGCATTTTCGGCCGGCTTCGATCTCGGCGAGGTAGCGGAACGCGCCACTGCGGAGGTCGAGGCCGAATCCCCCGGCTCGGCGTTCGAGGTGGTGGTCAACCGGCTTGAGGATCTGCGGGTGCCGACGATCTGCCGGCTCAACGGCGGCGTCTATGGCGGCTCGACCGATCTGGCGCTGGCCTGTGATTTCCGCATCGGAGTCGATACCGCCGAGATGTTCATGCCGGCCGCCAGGCTGGGGCTGCATTACTATCCGGGCGGCATCAAGCGCTACGTCTCCCGCCTCGGCATCGACAACGCCAAGCGGCTATTCCTGACTGCGCAGCGGATCGACGCCGCCGAGATGCTGCGGATCGGCTATCTCACCGCGATGGTGCCGATGGACCGGCTCGACCGCGAGGTCGACGCGCTGGCGACGACGCTGGCCGGCAACGCCCCGAACGCGGTCGCCGGCATGAAGCGCGCCATCAACGAATTCGCCCGCGCCGCCTTCGACGAACAAGCCGCCGACACCCGCGCCCGCGCCTCGATGCGCAGCGACGAAATCAAGGAAGGCATCGCCGCATTCACAGAGAAACGCGCGCCGAGGTTTTGAAGGCCGCGCATTGCAGCCTCCCCGTCGTCATTCCGGGGCGCCGCGCAGCGGCGAACCCGGAATCTCCGGCGCAGTGCAAACATCAGATTCCGGGTTCGCGCTGACGCGCGCCCCGGAATGACTCGTTGAGAAGCCGTTACTTGTCCACGAACGTCGCGACCTCGCCGAGTGCGGCGCGGCCAGTGCGATACGAGTTCGCCTTGTGGTCGGGGTCGGCGTAGCCGAACGAGATGCCGCAGACGACGCGGCGGTCGTCGCCGAGGCCGAAGTGCTTGCGGACCACGCCGGCGTGGAACGCCAGCGCGGCCTGCGGCACGGTGGCAACGCCGAGGGCCTGCGCGGCCAGCATGAACGACGTGACAT
>NZ_QTKI01000357.1:0-5091 GCF_010820945.1 Rhodopseudomonas sp. BR0C11 | reverse complement strand
CCATCGCTGAGCAGCTTGGCGACATAGACCAGCCCCATCGACTCGACGAAAGCGAAGGACGAGATCGCTGCCAGCTTGAACCGGCCCCAGGCGCGCTTGGCGCGCGCGGCAACACGCTTCGTGCGGTCATTCGCCTCGTGCGCGTGCGCATGTCCGCCACAGCTGGTGGTGACACGCGGCGGCAACAGCACCGGCAGGCGGGCTTCGACGACGTCGGACGCGAACCGCCGATGCGCAATCGGAAGGCCAAAGAAGCCGCCGAAGCCAAGCGTGCGGATCCGCGGATCGAGGCTTTCCAGTGCGCGCCGGAACGGCTCGGAGCGCACGTCGATGCAGAACGCCATTTGCAGCTTCGGACGATCATCCGGTCTCGGCTGCATTGAAGTCGACAACACGGTCTGAAGCTTCCGCTGCGCGGCGCGTTCGACCGCGTCCTGCAGGGTGGCGTTGATCTGATCGTCTTCCGCCGGCTGCAGCGGCTGCGCGTAGGCATCGATCGCTTCGGCCCAATCTGCAGCGATCCGGGCCTGGTACTTGCGCAGCAGGGCCGACTCCCACACTGCGCAGATAGCGATGAGATCGGTCACCGTTGTGTCGGTGCGGCCGGCAAGTTCTGCCTGCCAGAGCCGGTAGCGCGCGAGCTGAGCCCACCCGCCGAGACTGATCAGCAGGCGATGGAAGTAGCTCTCCGATGCAGCTTCGCTCAGGCTAAGCTGCTCCACGGCGCGGATCAGGGCCGCGTCTGCCGATTCCGGAGCGGTAGCGACGTCCGCCGCAAAGCCGGTGAGGCCGAAGATCTCAGGCGTCAGATCGTGGGTCGCTGTCAGCCGCCAGTCGGCATACGCGTTCGGTCCCTTCGGCGCTGCCCATAATGCTTGGCCGCGATCGAAGTAACCGCTCGCCCAGGCGCTGATGCGCTCGGCGACCAAGCCGGTCCAATCGAAGCCCGAGACAGCGCTCGCAAGCTCGGCGACGGTCGGCATCGCCTGCGGCGGCGCGATGTCGATCTGCACAGCCCGCTTCAGGTCGGCGATCGTCGATGGAGGTGAGGTCGGCGGTGCGGCGTCAAGTGCAGCGGCAAGGTCGACGTCGCTGATCTCGCCGGAAGCGATCCGCTCGGCGTACCAAGTGCGCGGCATCGTCACCGCCGCGCCAGCGACGCGGCGGAGCCGGGCGGCCGCCATGGCCAGCGGTTCTCCGCTCTGACCGAGAAACGGGTTGACCGCGACGCTCGACTCCAGCGGCCACAGCGGCGGGATGGCGCGGGCGGCGCGCCCGGCCGCCTCGTGCACGGCGGTGAGGTTGAGCTGCGGGACGGGGGGCTTGGTCATCAGCATGGTGGGCTCCCTTGGCCGGATCACGAGGTGGTGCGGGCGGACCAACCGCTCAGCAGGCGATCGAGGGCGGCGTTGATGTAGAGGCCGTTCGACAGATGGACGCGCAGGCCTGCGGTCGCCGGGTGTGAGGTCCACAGCGGAAACAGCGCCTGGGCGATGGCGATGCCGCCGAAGCTGAGCACCGCCAGCGATATCAGCGTCCATTCCAGCCGGCCGGGCGCGAGCGGCGGCGGCAGTGTGCTGGCGGTCAGCCATTCGGCGGCCGTCTGGAGCGCGAAGTAACCGGCGGCGGTTGCGGCGGAGTAGATCGCGGTGCGGCGGGTCAGCAGCCGCGGCGCGGCGTCGGCCAAGCCTTGGGCCAGCAGATAGGCGACGCCGAACACCAGGATGGCGCCGAGCGCGAGCGACTGCGGCGGTTTGGGATCGAAACCGAGCACCAAGCCGAAGGCGGCGCCGATCGCCACGTAGATCCCCAGGGCCGCCAGGAAGGCCCGCGCCACGGCCGCGCCGCTCGGCACCGCGATCGGACCTGGGCGGCGGATCGCGACGATCTGTTCGACCGCGCCGCCTGAGGCGAGGAAGGCGTGCGCCTTGTACAGCGAGTGGGCGACAATGTGCAGCAGCGCCAGCGGAAACAGCGCCAGCCCGCATTCAAGCATCATAAATCCCATCTGCGCCACGGTGGACCACGCCAGCGAGGTCTTCACCGCCGGCTGGGTCAGCATCACCAGTGCGCCGAACAGCGCGGTGAAGCCGCCGACCATCGCCAGCACCGCAAGCACGCCGGGCACCGTCATCATCAGATCGGCGAAGCGGATCAGCAGGAAGCCGCCGGCATTGATCACGCCGGCATGCAGCAGTGCCGACACCGGCGTCGGCGTTTCCATCACTTCGGTGAGCCAGCCATGGGTGGGGAATTGCGCCGACTTCAGCAGCGCTGCGACAGCCAGTAAGCCGGCCGCGATCATCCCAGCGGCCGGCGCATCGCCGGCACGTGCGGCGACGTTGATGGTGGCAATATCGGTGGTGTGATACGCAATCGTCAGCAGCGCCACGCCACCGAGCATCGCGGCGGCACCGACGCTGGCGAACAGCCGCTTCTTGCGCGCGGCCCGCTGCGCCGTGGCGCGGTTCGGATAGAACAGCAGCAGTCGGTGCAGACACTCGCTGGTGGCGATCCAGCAGGCAGCGAGCTGCAGCAGATTGCCCGACTGCACCAGCAGCAGCACCGCGGCGATCGCCGTGCACAGCCAGCCGAGAAACGCGCCCTGACGCGCCTCGCCGTCGAGATAGGTCCGCGCGTAGCGCAACACGATCCAGCCGACGAAGCCGACCAGGAGCAGCATGGTGGCACTGACGGCATCAAGCCGCGCCGACAGGCCGACGCCGGCGAAGCCGATCAGCGGGCTCGTCGCGGGGCCGACCATGATCAGCACCGCGAGCGCACCGGCGGTGATGACGAAAGCTAGCAATGCCGCGCCTTCGGCCATCGCCGGCACCAGCGGCGGACGCTGACCAGGTCGCGCGAAGGCGAACGCGGCGGCGACCAGCAGGGGCAGCGGTGCGGCGAGCGGCAACAGATCAAGGGGCACGAGGCTATTCTCCAGATGCGGGCGATGAAGGTTCGTCGCCGGGATAGACCGGCGGCCAGATCAAAGAAAATGCATTGTTTTCGGCCTGACGTTCGCTAAAATCGAACGATGAACGCGCTCAACTACAACCATCTCCGCTATTTCTGGGCGGTGGCGCATGACGGCAATCTGACCCGCACGGCGCAGCGGCTGAACCTGACGCAGTCGGCGCTGTCGGTGCAGATCCGCAAGCTCGAGGAGCGGATCGGCCACGCGCTGTTCGAGCGCCGCGGCCGGCAGCTGCATCTCACCGAAGCCGGCCGCATCACGCTCGATCATGCCGACGCGATTTTCGCGACTGGTGAGGAGCTGATCGATACGCTGCGCAACACCGGCGTGGCGCGACAGGCGCTGCGGGTGGGCGCACTGGCGACACTGTCGCGCAATTTCCAGATGGCGTTTCTGCGCCCGGTGCTTGGCCGGCCCGACGTCGAACTGATTTTGCGCTCGGGAAGTGCGGCGGAGCTGTTGCAGCTGCTCGGGGCGCTGAGCCTCGACGTGGTGCTGATCAACCACGCCCCGGCGCGCGACAGCGTCAATCGCCTCGTGGTGCACCGGCTCGCCGAGCGCTCTGTCAGCCTGATCGGTACCCGCGCCCGGCTGCGGCGGAAGGGCAGTCTCGAAGACCGGCTGCGCAGCCATCCGGTGATCGTGCCGACCGCGGGCAGCAGCATCCGGATGGGCTTCGACGCGCTGGTGGCGCGGCTCGGCATCCGGCCGCAGATCGCCGCCGAGGTCGAGGACATGGCGATGATGCGGCTGCTGGCGCGGGAAGATCTCGGCCTCGCGGTGCTGCCGCCGATTGTGGTCAAGGACGAACTCGACGACGGCCGGCTGATCGAAGCCGAGCAGCTGCCCGGCATCGTCGAGACCTTCTACGCGGTGACGATCGAGCGGCGCTTTCCCAATCCGGTGCTGACCAAGCTGCTGCGGGCGAAGAAGATCTAACGGTGGGAAGCGGGGCGGACCCAATGCACTTCGCGGGTGAAGCGGTGTAGCTTCGGCGAAGTCGGCGCGGCGTAGCGTGCGCGGTCTAAAGAAGGCGACAGGTCTCGACATCATGGACAAGTTTCCGGTTCTGCTCGATCTGGCTGGAACTTTCGTATTCGCGCTCAGCGGCGCGGTGGCCGGAGCGCGGCGGCGGCTCGATCTGTTCGGCGTGCTGGTGCTGGCGTTCGCGGCCGGCAATGCCGGCGGCATCACCCGCGACGTGCTGATCGGCGCGGTGCCGCCGGTCGCGGTGCAGGATTGGCGCTATCTCGGGGTGTCGCTGCTCGCCGGCCTCGTCACCTTCTATCTGGTGCCGGTGGTTGTGCGGATCAGCAGCGCGATCCTGATGTTCGACGCTGCGGGGCTGGCGCTGTTCGCCGTCACCGGTGCCACCAAGGCGCTGGCGCCTGGGCTCAGCCCGGTGACGGCGGTCGCGCTCGGCGTGGTCACCGGGATCGGGGGCGGCATGGTGCGCGACATGCTGCTGGCCGAAATCCCGACCGTGCTGCGCGCCGAACTGTATGCGGTGGCGGCGGCGATCGCCGCGGCGATCATCGTGCTCGGCCAGATGCTGCATTGGCCCGACGGGCCGGTCACCACCGCGGCGCTGCTGGCGTGCTTTGCGCTGCGCGTCGCCGCGATCCGCCGCGGCTGGCGGTTGCCGGTGGCGAAGATCCAGGAGCCGGCGCCGGGCGACAAGCCGGGCCAGGGTGATTAGCTGAGCTCTTGCCGATCACCCGCGCGGTGTCGCAGCCAGGAACGGAGCGTTCGCGGTCGAGTTGCACCGATCAACAGACCCGCGCCGGTGAGTTCCGGGCGCGGCTTCCGACACGCGGACATCAGGAGACACCGATATGAAGGGCGCCATCATTCTGTTGAGCGGCATGCTGCTCGCCACCCCCGCCGCCGCGCAATCGGCCGCGCAGGCGCCCGGCGCGCCGCCGGTCGCGATCAGCTCGACCACGGCGGGCTTCATCCAGCAGGTCGCGATCTCGGATCTGTTCGAGACCGCCTCGGCGCGGCTTGCGCTCGCCCGCGGCACCGATGCGCAGAAGCAGTTCGCCAATCAGATGCTGCAGGACCACGGCAAGACCTCGGCCGCCGTCCGCCGCCTGATCGCGCAGCGCGGGCTG
>NZ_QTKI01000356.1:0-5094 GCF_010820945.1 Rhodopseudomonas sp. BR0C11 | reverse complement strand
GGCCGGTTCGGGAACCTCGTCGGGCGACGCGATGCCGACAAGCTCGCGCCCGGCGTTCCGCCAAGCCAGCGCATGCTCCGCATAAGTCGGTCCGACGATGGCGACACCGCCCGGCGCTGCGAGATACGGCAGCCATTGAATCAGCGCCTGCGTGCCGGCGGCAGCGACGATGCCGGACTCCTCCGGCACCTCGTAGGCTTGGCGCGCGGCATCGTACAGCGCAGTCTCGTCGGTCTGCGACGGCAGACGCTCCCAAGCATCCGCGGCAACGTCTGGGATCGGCCAGGGACGCGGATTGATGCCAGTGGAGAGATCGAGCCAGTCGGCAGCATCGCCGCCGTGCCGCGCTATCGCCGCCGTAAGATCGCCGCCGTGCTTCATCACCGTGTCTTGCCACCATCGCGACCAAAGCGCGAGAGGCTCGGCGGCTTTTTAGCCGGATTGATGATGCTGTTAGTTGCGAGTCTCGCAACTGACGCGAGCGCAGCCGCTGCGCCCAAGGTGGTGTCGATCAATGCCTGCACCGATCAGTTGCTGCTGACGCTCGCCGATCCCGAGCAGATCCGCGGGCTGAGCCCCTATGCACGCGATGCCGATCGCTCCTTCCTTGCCGTACAAGCAGCGCGATTTCCGCAATTGTCCGGCGAAGCCGAAGACGTTCTGATGCTGAAGCCGGACTTCGTGATCGGCGGCCGATACACCAAACGCGCGACGCGCGAACTTCTGAAGCAGATGGGCCAACGCATCGTCGAGTTCGATTCGGTGAAGACGATCGACGAGTCCAAAGCGCAGATCCGGCAGATGGCCGATCTTCTGGGCCATCCTGAGCGGGCCGACGCATCGATCGCTCGCATTGACGCCGCGGTGGCGCGCGCCAAACAGGCCGCGTCGCGAACGAGGCTCACCGTGCTGCCGCTGGCGCGGCGCGGTTGGGTATCGGGGCGCGACAGTCTGATCAGTACGCTGCTCGACACTGTCGGGCTGCGCAATGCTGCGAGCGGCCTCGGCCTGCAGCGCGGCGGCTTTGCCTCGCTGGAAGCGGTGGTGGCGTTGCGGCCGGACTTTCTGCTGATCTCCGAAGACAGCGATTTCGCCGAGGACGAAGGCCGCGCCTTCGTGTTGCATCCGGCGCTGCAGCGCTTCTATCCGCCGTCGAAGCGCATTACGGTGCCGGAGCGGCTGACGGTGTGCGGCGGGCCGATGCTCGCCGACGCGCTCGACCGGCTGACCGAGGAACTGATCCGCGTGGAGCGTTGACATGTTGGTGGATTCCCACGCGCTGCTGATCGTCGTGGTGGCGCTGGTGCTTGATGCGCTGATTGGCGATCCCGATTGGCTGTGGAAGCGGTTGGCGCATCCGGTGGTGCTGATCGGCACGATGATCGGCTGGCTCGACCGCACGCTCAACCGCGACGACTGGTCGGAAACGACGAAGAAAGTCGCCGGCATCGTCGCAGTGCTGTTTTTGATCGCGGTTGCCGGCCTGGTCGGGCTGCTGCTCGAAGCGCCGCTACGACAGTTGCCTGGCGGCTGGGTGATCGCGGCCGTGCTGGCCGCAACGCTGATCGCGCAGCGCAGCCTGTACGACCACGTCGCACGGGTACGCGACGCCTTCGCGTCCGGTGGCCTGAAGGAAGCACGCGAAAAAGTGTCGCTGATCGTCGGCCGCGATCCGCAGACGCTGGATGAAGCCGGTGTCTGCCGCGCCGCAATCGAATCCAGCGCCGAGAATTTTTCCGACGGCGTGGTCGCGCCGGTGTTCTGGCTGGCGTTGCTCGGGCTGCCGGGCCTGCTGATCTACAAGACCATCAACACCGCCGATTCGATGATCGGACATCTGACGCCGTTGCATCGCTCGTTCGGCTGGGCCGCGGCGCGGCTCGACGACGTGTTGAACCTGGTTCCGGCACGACTGTCGGGCCTGCTGATCGCGCTGGTGGCACCGATCGTCCGCGGATCGGTCAAGCAAGCAATCGCCGTGATGCGGCGCGACGCCGGCAAGCATCGCTCGCCGAATGCCGGCTGGCCGGAATCGGCGATGGCTGCGGCGGTCGGTGTCGCGCTGGCGGGCCCTCGCAGCTACGGCGGCAAGATCACCGACGACCCTTATCTCAACGCCGAAGCGCGGAGCGAGGCGACGCCGGCCGACATCGGCCGCGCGCTGCGGGTGATGATCGCGGCTTGCGCGCTGCAGACCGTGATCTACGCGGCGCTGGCGTTCGTGCTCTGACGGCTCCGCGCCATCCTGATCATCCGGTCGACATCGAGATGCGCTTCGAGATGATCGGCTAGGGCATCCAACGCGGCTTCGATTTGCGCCTCATAGGCGAGCTGCGAGGCGATGCCGAGACCCGCAAGCCAAGCACGGCGGAACTCATCGTTCGTAAACAGGCCGTGCAGATAGGTGCCTTGCACCCGGCCGTCGCCTGAAATCGCACCGTCGGCCCGACCGTCGATCGTCACCACTGGCCGCGCGCAATCAGGGCCCTCGGTGCGGCCGAGATGAATCTCGTAGCCTTCGACCGGTGCGCCAGTCGCAACATGAGCGCCGTGGACCAATGTGGTCGACTTGTCGCCCCGCATGATCGTGACGGTGTCGAGCAGACCGAGCCCTTCGACCGTGCCGGGCGCGCCGTCGACGCCATCCGGATCGGCGATGCTGCGCCCGAGCATCTGATAGCCGCCGCACAGCCCGAGCAGATGACCGCCGCGGCGGACATGCGCGGCGATATCGATATCCCAGCCCTGTGCACGCAGGAACGCAAGATCGCCGAGCGTCGACTTGCTGCCGGGAATGATCACCACGTCGGCCTCGGCCGGGATCGGCGTGCCCGGCGGCACGAACACCAGCTTGACGCCCGGCTCCATGCCGAGCGGATCTAGATCGTCGAAATTAGCAATCCGTGCCAGCATCGGCACGGCGATGATGCGCTTGGCCGCCGAAGCCTGCGCCCGGTCGAGATCGACCGCGTCCTCAGCCGGCAACAGTGCGGCCGACGGCAGCCACGGCACCACGCCAAGCGACGGCCAGCCGGTCAGCTCGGTAATCGCCGTCAGCCCATGATCGAACAGCTGCACGTCGCCGCGGAATTTGTTGATCAGATAGCCCGCCACCAACGCCCGCTCAGCATCGTCGAGCACCAGATGCGTGCCGGCCAGACTCGCGATCACACCGCCGCGCTCGATGTCGCCGGCAATCACCACCGGCACGTTTGCGGCTTGCGCGAACCCCATATTGGCGATGTCGCCGGCGCGAAGATTGATCTCAGCCGGCGAGCCGGCGCCTTCGACCAGCACGATGTCGGCCTCTCGTGCGAGCTTGGCGAAGCTGTCGAGTACGTGCGGCAGCAGCGCCGCTTTTTTGTCGAGGAAGTGCTGCGCCCCGAGCCGGCCGAACCGTTTGCCTTGTACGATCACTTGCGCGCCGGTGTCGGTCTCCGGCTTCAGCAGCACCGGATTCATATGCACCGTCGGCGGCAGTTTGGCCGCGCGCGCCTGCACCGCCTGCGCCCGGCCGATTTCACCGCCATCGACCGTCACCGCGGCATTGTTCGACATGTTCTGCGGCTTGAACGGCGCGACCTTGAGCCCCCGCCGCACCAGCGCCCGGCACAGCCCCGCCACCAGCGTCGACTTGCCGGCATTGGAGCAGGTGCCCTGGATCATCAGCGCGGGGGTAGCAGTCATCGCGGTTTTCTCACCACGTGCTCGTCATTCCGGGGCGCGCCGACAGGCGCGAACCCGGAATGACAGACACTAAGGCCAAATTCAAAACTCAACGCCCTTCTGCGCCTTCACGCCGGTCCGGAACGGGTGCTTCACCAGGGTCATATCGGTCACGAGGTCTGCGATCTCGATCAGCGCCGGGTGGGCGTTGCGGCCGGTGATCACCACGTGCTTGTCGGCCGGCTTCTCGTCGAGCAGCACCGCGACGATTTCTTCGATCGGCAGATAATCATAGCGCAGCACGATGTTCAGCTCGTCGAGCAGCACCATGCGATGACGGTCGTCGCGGATCAATTCCTTGGCGCGCTCCCAGCCGGCGCGCGCCGCGGCGATGTCGCGTTCGCGGTCCTGTGTCTCCCAGGTGAAGCCCTCGCCCATGATGTGCAACGTCGCAAGCTCCGGAAACTTCGCCAGCAGCTTGGCCTCGCCGGTGTTCCATTTCTCCGACTTGGTGAAGTGCACCACGCCGACCGGCATGCCGTGGCCGATATGGCGGAACACCATGCCGAGCGCCGCCGAGGTCTTCCCCTTGCCGGTGCCGGTGTGGACGATAATCAGCCCCTTGCTGTCGGTCATGCCCTCCAGCTTCTTGTCATGCGCGGCTTTCCGCTTCTTCGCCTTCTCGGCGTGGCGGACGTTTTCGTCGCGGGCGGGCAGAGGATCGGTCATGCAGCTTCCTTGGGAGTGAGAATTTCGGCGAGCAGGTCGGCCGCTCGGTTGGAGCGGGGCGTCCACAGCCCGCGGCGGATCGCCTCGTCGAACCGCGCCACGATATCCCGCAGCGCCGCCGGATTGGCGTCGCGGAGAAACTCACGCACCGCGTCGTCTTCGAGATAAGCGGCGAACAGCAGGTCGAAATGACGATTGCCGACGGCGTCGGTCGAAGCCGCAAAGCCGAACAGATAGTCCACGGTGGCGGCGATTTCCGAGGCGCCCTTGTAGCCGTGGCGCATCACGCCCTGAATCCACTTCGGGTTGGCGGCGCGGCCCCGCACCACGCGGGAGATCTCGTGTGCGAGCGTCCGCGGCAGCGGCGCCTCGGGCCGCGACGTGTCGACATGGGCGATCCGGGGTGCCTGCCCGCGCAGACTTTCGACGGTGGCGGCGAGACCGCCGATGAACTGGTAGTAATCGTCGGAATCGAGGATGTCGTGCTCGCGATTGTCCTGCGCCTGCGCCACCAGATCGACCGCCTTCAGCCGCGCCGCGAACGCATCGGCGGCCTCGGCGCCGTCCTGCCCTGCACCATAGGCATAGCCGCCCCAGGCAAGATAAGCGCCGGCGAGATCATCGCGATTATTCCAGCCGCCGTCATCGATCATCGCCTGCAGCCCGGCTCCGTACGTACCCGGCCGCGCGCCGAACACC
>NZ_QTKI01000355.1:0-5101 GCF_010820945.1 Rhodopseudomonas sp. BR0C11 | reverse complement strand
CGCCTCGCTCATCGCCGATCGCGATCGTCTCGTGCGATCGGCGATGAGCGAGGCGATGGCGGGCGCTCACGATGCAATCTCCTCAGTGTTGTGGCTCGGCAAAAACGCCGGCAGATCGAGCGGCTCATCGGCGGCGGCTTCGGTTTCGGCGGTGATCGCATCGACCGGCGGTGCTTCGCCGGTGAATGTCAGTTCGTCGCCCCAGCTCACCCAGCCGGGCCGCGGCCGGCGCGCGTTGAGTTCGAGATACGGGCCCTCGAACAGCCGCTCGGCACGCGCCAGCCATTCATCGGGCTTGCGGCTGTGCTCCATGATCGGCGCGACGATCAGCTGCCGCACGTCGGCATAGAGCCGCTTCGATGAGCCCTTTGTGGCCAGCCAGCACATTTCCGGGTTGGCGCGGCTCCAATAGCCCTGGCCGAGATGCCACAGCCGATCGTCCGCAATGTCGATCGAGACGCCATCGGCCAGCAACTTTGCGATGATCTCGTTCGCCCGCGGCGTGGTCTTCACCCAGGTGAACAGCACCGTAATGTACGTCAGACCGAAATGCCGGATCAGCGCGGCCGCCTGATCGAGCGCCCAATCCACCACCCACATTCCGAGCGCACCGCCATCGGCAAGTAGTTCGCCAACGGGCATCTGCATGATCGCGTCCAGCTTCTCAGTCTTGTAGTGCATCCCCGCCGAGCGGCCGCTTCCGGCATCGCTACGAGTCTCGAACAGCCATTGCGGGTCCATGCCGATGAAGCCGAACTTGCGGCCGTCGCGCACCAGCTGGTGCAGATCATCGACGCAGCCGCCGCCGACCGTCCGCGAGGCGTGCTGATCGCGCCGGCGCTGGATGTCCGCCGTCTTCTCCGCCTGCTTCACTGGATCAACGACGATAGCCTTGCCGCTCGCCATCTTCTCCCGCGTCTGTTCGACCAGCGCGTCGAACTGCGCGTCCTGCAGCTGGGCTGCTGCTGCCGCACGGGCGGCAAGCTTCTTGTCGATGCCGATCTCTTTCAGCGTCGCCGGCGGCGGCGGCGCGTCCTCGCCTTCTGCAGGCGCCGGACGGCGGCCCTGGTGGCGCACAGCTAATTCGCCGGCCTCGCGTGCCTCCGCCAACATCGCACCGAGGCGCCGCTCCGCCCGCAGCTGCAGAACCGTAGCTTCGATCAGCAACGCGCGATTTCGGATGTATTCGGCGTGCACCTTCACGTGCTCGATATCGAGCCGAACCGCCTTCCAGTCCTCGACCCGGTTGGCATCCGACAGGGCCTTGCCGAGACCGGCGAGCACTTCCCGCGCGTTGGCGTATTGAGCGAGCACGTTCATCGGCGATCACCGCCGGCCGCGACGGCACTCATTCGCCGCAGATTTTCCTCGATGATCGCATTGACGATGGCGACCGCTGCGCTTGTACCAACCAGGGCCTGCCAGGCCGCACGTTCCCACTCATCGAAAGGCGCAAACGAAAGCCCCGCGCTCCGGAGCAACGCATCGCGATAGGCCAGCACCTGGCCGTAGGGCACACCGAATTGCCGCGCGATGCGAAAGAACGGATAAGAGGTCTCAGCCACGGCACACCTCCGGCATCGCGTTGTGCTCCACGCCGTCGAGCAGGCGGCCGGCGCGCTTCTTGCCAATGCGCGATACGCACTGTTCTTCGTCGTAGTTGCCGTCCTGGAAGTCTAACCACATGGGCCGGAACACTTCGCTCCAACGGCCGTCCTCCCATTCGCGATGGTCGAATTTGCTGATCTCTGGATTGTCGTCGATCAACCAGCCATCGACGGCGCCGATGTTCGGCGCCCACTCGCCCCACTGCTTGAAAAAGAACGGCACGTCCGCGGCGGCGCACTGATCGCGCAAGGCCCGCACCCAATCCGGATGCATCGGCCGCGCACCGGAGCCGCTCTCGCCGCCAACGATCACCCAATCAAGACCGGAACGCTCGCGCCCCTCGTACAGGGATGGCGATTCGCCTAGAGCGCGTGCGCCGGGCCCGGCAGGATACTTGTTGGCACAATTGTGAAGCGGCGGGTGTCCGTCCTTGCACCAATTACATTCACCCCAACACTCGCTATCCAGCGCACTCTCACCGTGCCAGACTTCTTCAAGGTTGATGGGGCCCCGCAGCGGCTCTGCGCTGATAAAGCGCACCGCTGCCGGCGTCGCCAGCAGATCAGGAATCCGCTCATCGGCGCGCTGCTGATCTTCGGTTGAGACGCCGAGCCAGACGTTCGGGAGAGGCCATTGTGCACACGCCGCGATGCCGAGCGATCGGTGAGGGCCGTCAATCTCTTCCGACTTCCAGCCCGGACACCATCGGTTCAAAACATTAGGAGTTGCGACAAACGCAAGATGATTGCGAACGTCGGACCGATTGCCGCCGCCGGTCGACGTCAGATACTCCCGCATCCGCTTGCTTCGCTTCGTCAACACCTGAAACGTGTGCTGCGGTGCCAGCGCCATGACGGCGAACACTTGGTCGATCCACGCGTCCGGCACGCTCTCGTGAAACAAATCGCCATGCGCACAGACGAAGATTCGCCGCGGCTTCCTCCAATGCAGCGGCTGCAGCAGCCAGTCCCGGTTGAACCGCACCTGCCCGTTCCACACCGGTCCGGCTTTTCTCATCGTGGTGAGCCCGGCGCGCGAGGGATGGTGCTGCAGCCGCGTGCCGGCGAGCTTCATCGCGTAGCAGTTGGTGCAGCCCGGCGAGACGACGCTGCATCCAGTGATCGGATTCCACGTCGCATCGGTCCATTCGATATCGCTCTTATCCGCCATGACCCCGCCCCCTCGCCGCCGTCAGAACGGGATATCGTCGTCGAGATCGCGGCGTTCGGCGCCGTAGCTCTCTTCGCTGGCCGGGCGGCCGGCGCCGGAGGATTCCAGCATCGTCAGGCTGCCTTTGAAGGCGGCGACCACGATCTCGGTGCTGTAGCGTTCGGCGCCGGACTGATCGGTCCACTTGCGGGTTTTGATCTGGCCCTCGATGTAGACGTTGGCGCCCTTCTTCAAATACTGCTCGGCGATCTTGCAGAGCCCTTCATTGAAGATGACGACGCGGTGCCACTCGGTCGCCTGCTTACGCTCCTGTGTGTCCTTGTCGCGCCAGCTCTCGCTGGTGGCGATCCGCATCGTCACCACCGGCTTGCCGTCCTGCAGCCGCCGCACATCAGGATCGGCGCCGAGCCGGCCGATCAGAATCGCCTTGTTGACGCTGCCGCTCATGCCCGCTGCTCCATGGCCAGATCTCTAAAATTTGCGATCCAGCGCGCGACCGTGTGTTCGGGCACAGCGAGAAGATGCGAGATCTCGGCGGTGTCATAGCGAGCGATCCAAAGAGCGATCACATCGCCATAGCGTTTCAAAAGGTTTTTGCTTTGCGCGCTCATCCCCGCTGCCCTCGCGTGTTGATCAGTTCCTGGTAGGCGCCGAGCCGCACCAGCTCGAGCGCCGAGGCCACGTGCATCCGCCACAGCGGCTTATGCTCGTCTGCCGCGGCGTGCAGGCCTTCCAGCGCTGCCGCCATGCTCATCGCACCGAAGGTGGTACGCGGGCCTTCGCACGGCCGAACGTCGGCGCGCCGCACCTCGGCCGCAATGCGCTGCATGCGCTCGATCCAGCGCAGATCGCGCTGCGCCGATGGTCGCGTGATCGCTTCTTCGCTAATCACGATCAGTTCGTTGAGCGTGTCGGACAACGGTCGCGTCACGGTCATCAGTCGGCTCCGGCGATGCAGTGGGACGTCGCGTGCAGATCGCGATTAGCGGTGCGCAGCAGGCGCTCGTTGGCGAAGATCACCAGCGCCAGCCATTCCAGCCGATCGGCGCTGACCATCGGCGCCAGCGACAGCGCCTGGATGTGCACACCGAGGAAAGCGAACAGCGGCAAGACCTGTGCCGCTTCGGGCAGCTGCGCGACCTGCGCGGTGAGTTCGGCCAGATCGCGCGCCAGCTCTTGCTGATTGCGGGTGCGCACGAACGCCTGTCCGGTGGCGACCGCCCGTGCGCTCAGAAAGGAGAGCTGCTCGGCCGGCGAAAGGCGGATATCGCTGCTGTCAGGTTGCGACATCGCAGCCCCCGCGCACGAAGCCGATCAAGGCTTCGACCTGGTGATCGAGCCAAGCCCCGATCAGCGCCGCGCCGCTGCCGATGATGCCGAATGCCAGCAGCAACAACCCCGCCGCCGCGATCGGATGCAGCGCGACAAAATCGCAGGCGCGATCGAGCGGGGTCATTGGGCGTTCTCCCCGCGCAGGAATGCGGCAAGCTTCGCCTTGTCGCTGACGTGGTAGCCAACGCCGCGCTGACACAGAACCGCGATGCCCGCAGGCAGCTGCGCGCGGATGGCCGTGATCAGCTGGGCAACGTAGTTGACCTCGCGGCCATCACAGCACCGCCCCAGCGCGACACTGGCGTCTGCGGTGCTGACGCGCCGACGGGCGGCCAAGAGCTGCGCGATCAAGCGCAGCTTGTCGCGACGCTTTCCGGTGAACGGATTGAAAGGCGCAGCCGCCTCGCTCACGGCCGCACCCCCTTGAGCACGTGCCTCTTGCCCCAGCGGCCGACGCCGCTGCGCGGATAGGTGCGGCGCTTGCTGCCGTAATGCCCGCGGCCGTGATTGCGGCGCGTCGTGCGGGTCGTTTCAGCGCTGGTGAACGGAGCCGCCCGCAGAAAGAACGACAAAATGGCGCGCCCGACCCCGTGCCGATCGAATGTCCTCATGCCAAACATCAGACCCCTCCCCGATGAGAACCGCCGCCGAAGCGCGGCCGGTATTGATGAAGCTCGCGCGCGGAAAAGCCGGGCCGCTCGCCGTAGGGGCAGGCCTCGGGATCAAAGGCGGGATCGGCGGCCTTGCGGCCGAGCGCGCGTGGAAGGCAGCGCTGCACCACCGCGATCGTCAGCGCCGCGGCGACGATCAGGAGCGCCGCCCGGACGATCAGGTCGAGGGTCTGGATCGCGGCGTCCGTCACGACACCGCCTCCCCGTCAGCAGCAGCGGGAATTGGTTCCGGCTCGGGACTAATTCCGGCGGGTCCCGATGCGGGCGGTTCCTCCGGTAGGCCGTGCAGGCCGACCAGATAGTCACGCTGACGCACTTCC
>NZ_QTKI01000354.1:0-5101 GCF_010820945.1 Rhodopseudomonas sp. BR0C11 | reverse complement strand
ATCCTACCCTGGTCGGCAGCGTCGAGAACGCCGCCAACGCCCTGGGCTATCAGAACCGCCGCATCACCTCCGGCGCAGGCCACGATGCCTGCAACCTCAACACCCGAATTCCGACCGCGATGATCTTCGTGCCGTGCAAGGATGGCATCAGCCACAACGAGCTGGAAGACGCGACCCAGCCCGACTGCGCGGCCGGTGCCAACGTGCTGCTGCACACCGTGCTGTCGCTCGCCGGCGTCGCCAAGTAATCGCCGACAACACCAGCCGATTTCGGGGGGAGAGCACAATGCACGCGGTGTTCGTCGACGCCAGCGATACGCTTGCCGAGCTGATGGAGCGCATGGCGACGCCCGGCGATCCACCGGTGAAGATCCACCGCGACCCGGACGTCACACCGGAGCAATTGCCGGAGGTGCTGGCCGGCGCCGCGATCGCGATGATCGACCACACCTATCTGCCGACCGAAATCGCCCGGCGCTGCACCGGGCTGAAGCACGTCGTGTTTCTCGGCACCGGCGCCCGGAGCTACATGAACGTCGAAGAACTCGCCGAGCTCGGCATCGAGGTTCACCTGATCCGCGGCTACGGCGACACCGCCGTTGCAGAAGGGACCATCGCGCTGATGTGGGCGGCGGCCCGTAATCTTGCGATCATGGATCGCGAGATGCGTCAGGGCCAATGGCTGCGTGAAGACGGCATGCAGCTCACCGGCAAGACGCTGGGCCTGATCGGCTTCGGCGGCATCGGCGCCGAAGTAGCGCGGATCGCTTACGGCTCGGGCATGAAGGTGATCGCCTGGAACAGGAGCACGAAGCAGATCGACGGCGTCAGCTTCGTCGATCTCGACACCCTGCTGCGCGACAGCCACGTCGTTTCGATGCATCTGTTGCTCAACGACGAGACCCGTGGGTTCCTGTCGCGCCAGCGGATCGCCGCGATGCGGCCGGGCGCGATCCTGGTCAACACCGCGCGCGGCGCCCTCGTCGATGAGGCCGCGATGATCGACGCGCTGCGCTCGGGTCACCTCCGCCACGCGGCGCTCGACGTGTTCGACATCGAGCCGCTGCCCGCCGACCATCCTCTCACTGCGCTGCCCAACGTCACGCTCTCGGCGCATTCGGCCTTCCGTACCCCGGAGGCGAGCGAGAACCTGATCGCAGCGGCGCGCGCGCATTGCCGGCGGATCGCAGCCGCAAGCTAATCCTAACAACGGCAATTAATTACCGCAGAATGTGGGATAGGTGGCCCGCCTCCGCGAGAGCTGGCGCCTCGGCCTGATCCGAATCAACGGCACGCGAACTAAGTCTGTGCGATACTTAGCGAATCGCACGGAGTCATTCCCATGAAGGATTGGTACGCGGTCTTCGCCCTCGCTCTGGTCATCATCATCGGTTCTGCCGCCGGCCTCGTCGGCACGCTGGCGTTCCTGCTGGCCTTCTTCGTTACGTGGTACTTGCTCTCCGCGCGAGAACTGGGCTTCACCCAGGCGCGGGCCGCGTTCGGCGTTCGGTTCGATCCGCCGATCTGGACCCGCAGCAACTGGCTGTGGCTCGAGCGACTATTCGACGATAGCGACAAGCTGTTGAAGGCGGCTGCGGTCGCGATGATCGTGATGGCCAGCACGCTGATGGTCGGCGCGCCGATCACCTTGCTCGTGGCTGTCCTAATTGCCTCCTATCTCGCATTCAGCATCCACCGCGACGGCCCCACGCCGCCGCGACGCGTGGTGCGGATTCACGATGCCGGCGCAGACGTCTCGGCACACGCAAACCGCAATACTCTTATTCCGCCCCCCAACAACACGCAGAGCTCGGCAGTGCTGGCTCCGGTCGTGACGCCGGTTCAGCCGGCAGCTGAGCCTGCCCCTCTCCTGCTGCGGACGTCGACTCGCATCGTCGCGCCGCGGCCGCGGGAGGTCACCAAGCCGCGGCCCTCGCAAAACCGCCGGCCCGTTGCACGCGGCGCCCGTAAGGCGGCAAGCAAGCGTCAGCAGCGTAAAGCGACCCACAATCGGGCTCGTCCGCTTCCGCCGCTGCCGAGCCGCAAGCCCGGCTACGCGATCGCGCTGAAGCCGCGCCGCCCGCTCCGGCAGCCGCCGCAGATCCGGCAACGGCGGCGCGTACGCAAGCCGATGACGCTGGTCCGGGGCAGCGCAGCGGGGTCGTCACCGCCCCGCTGACGCCGGCTTCTGCGCGCTCCACAGCGGAGCGCTTACTCCACCATCTCGGCCACGCCTTTGCCGCAGGCCGAGGTGTCGGCCTGACCGCCGAGATCACGGGTGCGGAGCGTGCGCTCCTCCAAGGTGCGTTCGATCGCCTTGACGATCGAATCCGCCGCCTGCTTCTCGCCGAGATGCTCCAGCATCATCGCGCCCGACCAGATCATCCCGATCGGATTGGCGATGCCTTGGCCGGCGATGTCCGGCGCCGAGCCATGCACCGGCTCGAACACGCTCGGGAAGTCGCCCTCCGGATTGATGTTACCCGACGGCGCGATGCCGATGGTGCCGGTGCAGGCCGGGCCGAGGTCGGACAGGATATCGCCGAACAGATTGGAGCCGACCACCACGTCGAACCAATCCGGATGCAGCACGAAGTGCGCTGTGAGGATATCGATGTGGTACTTGTCCCACTTCACCTCCGGGTAGCTCTTGGCCACCGCTTCGACGCGCTCGTCCCAATACGGCATGGTGATCGAGATGCCGTTCGACTTGGTCGCCGACGTCAGATGCCGCTTCGGCCGCGACTGCGCCAGCTCGAACGCGAACTTCAGAATGCGATCGACGCCGACACGGGTCATCACCGACTGCTGGGTGACGAACTCACGCTCGGTGTCCGGGAACATCCGGCCGCCGACCGAGGAGTATTCACCCTCGGTGTTCTCGCGCACCACCCAGAAATCGATATCTCCCGGCTTGCGGCCGGCGAGCGGCGACGGCACCCCAGGCATCAGCCGCACGGGACGCAGGTTGACGTACTGATCGAACTCGCGGCGGAACTTGATCAGCGAACCCCACAGCGAAATGTGATCCGGAATCTTCGCCGGCCAGCCGACGGCGCCGAAGAAGATCGCGTCATGTCCGCCGATCTTCTCCTTCCAGTCGTCCGGCATCATCTGGCCGTGCTTTTCGTAATAGTCGTAGCTTGCGAAATCGAAATGGTCGAACACCAGTTTGACCCGATGCTTCTTCGCGGCTGCTTCGAGCACGCGCAGTCCTTCCGGCATCACTTCCTTGCCGATGCCGTCGCCTGCGATCACGGCGATGCGATACTGATCCTTGCTCTGATTCAATCCGGTTCCCCTTTGTGTCGCGCGTGGCGCGGCTTCATCTGGCCTAAAGTACGCTGGCGTTCAACGCTGCGCTGCACATAGCGAATCCGCGTGAATGCGAAAGCATTGTGCTTGCCTGCGACAAAACGCGCGCTACACTTTTCGTGGCTGATCAACAAGCCGCCGGCCAACGCGCCACCAAACAAAGACAATAAAGAGGAAACGCCATGTCTCCAGCCCCCTCGAATGTCCGTTCGTGGTCGATGCGCGCTATGGTCGCCGCGACTGCGCTCGGATTCGGTGCTTCGTCGGCACTCGCAGCCGACCCGATCAAGATCGGCGTGATCGCCGAAGCGCAGGCGATCGCCGGCGCGTCGATTCCGCAGGCCGCGCAGCTCGCCGCTGAAGAAATCAACGCCAAAGGCGGCATCGACGGCCGCAAGATCGAGATCGTCAGCTACGACAATCACTCTTCGTCCGCCGATTCCGTCCGTGCCTTCCAGCGAGCAGTGAATGAGGACAAAGTCAACGCGGTGATCGCCAGCTACATCTCGGAAGTTGTGCTGGCGCTGATGCCCTGGGCGTCGCGGCTGAAAACGCCGTTCGTGACGCCGGGCGCAGCGTCGAACGAGATCACCAAGGCGGTCAACAAGGACTACGAAAAGAACAAATACACCTTCCACGGCTATCTGACCTCGGGCGAGCTCGCCCAGTCGGTGTGCGATGCCGCGAAGGATCTGCTGGTCGACGCCCGGAAGATGAAGACGGCCGTGATCATGAGCGAGGACGCCGCCTGGACCAAGCCGCTCGACGTCGGCTACCAGGAGTGTCTGCCGAAGGTCGGGCTCAAGGTGCTCGACCACATCCGGTTCTCGCCCGACACCACCGATTTCACCCCGATCTTCAATAAGATCGAAGGCTCGAAGCCGGACGTGATCATCACCGGCATCTCGCATGTCGGCGTGCAGCCGACGGTGCAATGGAAGAACCAGCAGGTGCCGATCCCGATGTTCGGTATCTCCTCGCAGGCCACCAACGAAACCTTCGGCAAGGACACCAACAACGCGTCCGATGGCGTGCTGTATCAGGGCGTGTCGGGCCCAGGTGTCGCGGTGACGTCGAAGTCGGTGCCGTTCGCCGAGAACTTCAAGAAGAAGTACGGCAACTATCCATCCTACGCCGGCTACACCGCCTATGACGAGGTCTATTACATCGCCGAAGCGGTGAAGCGCGCCGGCTCCACCGACGGCGAGAAGCTGGTCGAGGCGTTGGAAAAGACCGATTACGAAGGCACGATCGGCCGCGTCCAGTTCTACGGCAAGGACGAGCCGTTCACCCACGGCCTGAAATACGGCAAGGGCCTGCTCACCGGTCTGATGCTGCAATGGCAGGACGGCAAGCAGGTCGCGGTGTGGCCGCCGGAAGTGGCCAAAGCCAAGATCAAGTTCCCGGCCTTCATCAAGGCTGCCGCGAACTGACCGCTTCAACGAATGCTCCCGCCGGCAACGACGGGAGCATTTTTCGTCCGGCTGCAAGCTTCTCCACATCGTCATTCCGGGGCGCGGGCGACGCCCGCGAACCCGGAATCTCAGAACAACTCGGGATTCCGGGTCTGCGCGCCGGCGGCACGCATCCCGGAATGACGTACCGGATTTGGCCAACTGAAGGTCCCGAATGCTCGCCCTGCAAATCCTGATCGACGGTTTCGCCATCAGCGCGCTGTATGCGCTGGGCGCGACCGGGTTCACGTTGATCTTCGGCGTCTCCGGCGTGCTCAACCTGTCGCACGGCGCCATCATGGTTGCCGCCGCGGTTGCGGCCTGGGCAGCGT
>NZ_QTKI01000353.1:0-5105 GCF_010820945.1 Rhodopseudomonas sp. BR0C11 | reverse complement strand
CCGTCCGCCTTGTTGATGGCGATCATGTCGGCGAGCTCGACCAAGCCCTTCTTGATGCCCTGCAGCTCGTCGCCGGCGCCCGGCAGCATCAGCGCCAGAAAGAAATCGGTCATATCGCAGACCGCGGTTTCGGATTGGCCGATGCCGACGGTTTCGACCAGCACGACGTCGAAGCCGGCGGCCTCGCACAGCAGCATCGCCTCGCGGGTCTTGGCCGCGACGCCGCCCAGCGTGCCGGAGGAGGGCGAGGGACGGATGAAGGCGTCCGGCTCGGCGGACAGCCGCGCCATCCGCGTCTTGTCGCCGAGGATCGAGCCGCCGGTGCGCGCCGAGGACGGATCGACCGCCAGCACCGCGACCTTGTGGCCCTGCTCGATCAGATACATGCCGAGCGCGTCGATGGTGGTCGACTTGCCGACGCCGGGCGAGCCGGTGATGCCGACGCGGATCGCGCGTCCGGTTTCGGGCAACAGCTCCTGCACCAGCGCGCGCGCGGAGGCCTGGTGGTCGGCGCGGCGGCTTTCGATCAGGGTGATGGCGCGCGCCAGCGCGGCGCGATGGCCGCTGCGGACCTCGCTGGCGAGATGGGCAATGTCGCCGGTGCGTCGGGCTGAATTCATGGCGCCCGTTTACAACGATTGGGCGCCAGGGGCGAGGGGAGTCCGGCACGGAACGACCGCGCGCCGATCTCCCTGTTGATGACGCCTCAGGCGGCAGGTTTGCCGGCGGCGCTGGCCTCGGCGACCTCGTCGAGCCGGCCGGTCTTCACGTCGTAGATGAAGCCGTAGATCGGGATGTGCTTCGGCACCAGCGGATGGCTGCGGATCCGTGCGACGTCCTCGGTGACGCTCTTGGCGTTGTCCTGGAACGTATGCCAGTGCACGAAATGACCGGCCACCGAGCCGCCGCCGTGCTTCGGATTGCTCCAGTGATGGCCGTCGAAGCTGGCGGTCTCGAGATTGTCCTCGAGCAGGTCGGCGATCACCTCGCCGGTGAACAACTGCATCCCGCAATCGCTGTGATGGATCACGAACCATTCCTGGGTGCCGAGCAGCTTGTGGGAGATCACCAGCGAGCGGATCGCGTCGTCGGAGGCGCGGCCACCGGCGTTGCGGATGACGTGCGCGTCGCCTTCGGCGAGGCCGGCATATTTGGCAGGATCGAGCCGGGCATCCATGCAGGTCAGAATCGCGAAATGCCGTGCCGGCGGCAGCGCCAGATTGGCCTTGTCGCCGAAGTCCTTCGCATACTGATCGTTGGCCGATAACACGGCGTCGTAATTGCCGGCTGGCTTGGTCATCTCGTCCACTCCGCAACATTGCTGACAGCTTTCCGTTCGCCGCACCGGACCGGTGCAGCGAATGGAAATCGTCAGCAAAAAAGCAGAGTTTGCGCAGAAGCGGCGTTCGTTGTTCGGCGCGGGGCAGAGGAGTTCTGCTGGCAAGCGCGCGCGCCACAGATGGCCTGTTCTAAACCGCCAGGAGACGTACGATGGCCTACTCGGCCTTACGTTCCTGCTTCGGCCGATCGCCACCGAAGATCGCACTGCCGTCGGCCGACAGATACGGTTTCAGCGCCGTCCACGGCACGAACGCCTCGTATTCACCCTCCGCATAAGCACCGACTGCGTAGGGCGCGTAGTGGAAGGTGAGGCCCGAGCTTTTCCCTGCGGTGGTCGACGGCGCCAGCGTCACCGGCCCGATCTTCAAAAGCTTCGGTTCGATGCTCTTGATGTAGGCGGTGTCCTCTTCATCGGCGCCGCGCTCCTTCTTTTCAGCCTTCAGCGCGGTGACGATGCCGTCGACCATCGCCCGCATCGCCGGGCTGCCGTCGGACAGGTCGGTGAAGAACGGCCGGATGCTGATACGCCTGGTGAGCTGCTTGTCCCACAGGATAGTGTCGATATCGGTGTTGGGATGGGCGCCACCGGTGTAGCTGTAGTCGGTGCGCAGGATCGAGACGTAGCGATCCGCGACAAGCGAATCCGTCGTGTAGCTGCGCTCGTAGGTCCACGGGCCGTTGCGGAACAGCTCGGGGTCGCTCTTGAATTCCGGCTCAGCCTCGGTGCGTCGCTCGGCGATCCACTTCTTGCCCTCGGCCAGACAGTTCTCAGCAAGCTTGGCATCGGCCTTGATGCCGGCATCGAGCGTCACCGTCCCGTCGATGGCCTTGGTCTTGACGGCGAAGTCCGGCTTCGGCTTCGCCGGCTCGGCGAGGGCGGGCGAGAGGACGCAGACGCTGGCTAGAACCAGCACAGTGCGGAACAGGTTCGAAAAGCTCAACGGTCGGACTCCTTGCGTGCGCGAGAAACGAACTGCCGAAGCGGCTCGAGATCACGCTGGATCATTTCCCACAACAGTCGGGCATCTGTCGCGTGATAGGCATGCCGAAGCCAGTTGCCGAGGTCGGCCAATCGGCGCCAATTGATGGAGGGCTCACTCGCCTTCAATGCGTCGGGGAGGTGTCTTGAAGCTTCACTAATTCGCTCCAGAAATCTCTCGATTGCCGCCAGTACCAAACGATCGGACTGGAAGTCGGCGAAATCCTTATCGCTCAGGACATCGCGGATATTTTGCAGCTCTGTCTCGATATGACCCAGCCGATCGGAAATCGTCGGAGGCACCTCAAAACACCTCGACGAGGTCTTGTGCGATCCGTTCCGCGAATGCCGGCTCGATCGATCGGCGGATGGCGGCCTGAGCCCGGAGACCGGTCGCGTCGCTGACGATGTGCTCGACGCCGATGAGGTCGAGCAGGGAGAAGCGGGCCCCCGGAGCAGTGTCCACCAGCACGTCGAGGTCGCTGTCGGGGCGCGCATCGCCGCGCGCCCGAGAACCGAACACAAACAGCTTGGATACGCCTTCCGCACGCAATACGGCGGCCTGCTCGCGCAGCTTCGCGATGATCTTGTCCAGCGGTATGTCGGCGACGGCGGTCATAGTGTCAGTATAGCAGATTGCCTTTGGCGCTGCAGTCACACGGGAAGAATCTCGACGCCGCGCTGTCGCGCCGCTTTTCTCATCTGGCTGTCGAAGGTGAAGAGCGGAAGCTTCCTGACTTCGGCCAGCCGGACATAGAGCTCATCGTAATAGGTCAGTCCGGAATCCAGCGCCCTACGGACCGCACCGGCGACTTCGTCGAGTTCCGGAGGTGATTGCGTGATCACCTCGAGAATCTTCAGGTTGTGCAGCGCGTATTCGAGCTTGTCGGATGGGAGCCGACCACGACGAACGTTCGTGGTAAGCGCATTGCCGATTTCAGCATGCCAATGCGCCGGGACGACGAATTGCTGGTCCGCCAAGCTTTCAAACACCTCATCGTTGGCGAGGTGCTCGCGCTCATCCAGAAACATCGCCAGGGCGGCGGATGCATCCATGACGATCAACGGCGTCCCTCGTTGATCCAGCTCTTGATCTCGTCGTGGGTCGGATTCAGTTTGAGGTCGCGCGCCAAGCTGCGCAAGTTGCGGATCGCCTGACGCCGTCGCGCGATCGTATCGGCCGACATCTCATTACTCGCCTGAACCAGCCGCGCGACCGGCTTGCCGTGCCGCGTGATTGTCACTTCGGCGCCGTTTTCGACCTCGTCGAGAAGGCTCGACAGGTGGGTCTTCGCTTCGAAAATGCCGACCTGCTTCATGAAGACAAACTAGTCTGGTTAGACTAGTTCGTCAAATCAAGCCGGCATTGTCTTGAAGCCCGCAGCTACTCCGCCGCCTGGCTGGAATGGCCGAGCCGGGCGTTGAGCTTGTGGATCAGCTCCTCGGCGGCGTCGGCGATCACCGTGCCGGGCGGGAAGATCGCTTCGGCGCCGGACTTGACCAGCGCGTCGTAGTCCTGCGGCGGGACCACGCCGCCGACGATGATCATGATGTCGTCGCGGCCCTGCTTCTTCAGCGCGGCCTTCAGTTCCGGCACCGCGGTGAGATGCGCGGCGGCGAGCGACGACACGCCGAGGATATGGACGTCGTTTTCGACCGCCTGCCGGGCGGCTTCCTCCGGCGTCGCGAACAGCGGCCCGATGTCGACGTCGAAGCCGATGTCGGCGAATGCCGAGGCGATCACCTTCTGGCCGCGGTCGTGGCCGTCCTGGCCGATCTTGGCGACCAGGATACGCGGGCGCCGGCCCTCGGCGTCCTCGAACGCATCGATCAGTGCCTGCACCTTCTCCATCCGGTCCGCCATCGATGCGACCTCCCGCTTGTAGACGCCGGAGATCGACTTGATCTCGGCGCGATGCCGGCCATAGACCTTCTCGAGCGCGTCGGAGATTTCGCCGACGGTGGCCTTCTTGCGCGCGGCGTCGATTGCCAGCGCCAACAGGTTGCCGTTGCCTTCCGAAGCTGAGCGCGTCAGCGCCGACAACGCGGCGTCGACGTCGGCCTGGACGCGTTCCTTCTTCAACCGGCCGAGCTTGTCGATCTGCAGCCGGCGCACGGTCGAATTGTCGACCTTGAGCACGTCGATCGGAGCCTCGTCGGTCGGCTTGTACTTGTTGACGCCGATCACCGACTGCCGGCCGGTGTCGATGCGCGCCTGGGTCTTGGCGGCGGCTTCCTCGATGCGCAGCTTCGGCACGCCGGCTTCGATCGCCTTGGCCATGCCGCCGAGCGCTTCGACTTCCTGGATGTGAGCCCAGGCCTTGACGGCGATGTCGTGGGTCAGCCGCTCGACGTAGTACGAGCCGCCCCACGGATCGATGATCCGGGTGGTGCCGCTCTCCTGCTGCAGGAACAGCTGGGTGTTACGTGCGATCCGAGCGGAGAAGTCGGTCGGCAGCGCCAGCGCTTCGTCGAGCGCGTTGGTGTGCAGCGACTGGGTGTGGCCCTGAGTGGCCGCCATCGCTTCGATCGTGGTGCGCATCACGTTGTTGAACACGTCCTGCGCGGTCAGCGACCAGCCGGAGGTCTGGCAGTGCGTGCGCAGGCTCAGCGACTTCTGCTGCTTCGGATCGAACTGCGTCAGCAGCTTGGCCCACAGCAGACGCGCCGCGCGCATCTTGGCGACTTCCATGAAGAAGTTCATGCCGATCGCCCAGAAGAACGACAGCCGCGGCGCGAACTTGTCGACGGCAAGCCCGGCCGCGATGCCGGCGCGGACGTATTC
>NZ_QTKI01000352.1:0-5123 GCF_010820945.1 Rhodopseudomonas sp. BR0C11 | reverse complement strand
GCTGTCGGGTCAGGACTCCGAGCGCGGCACCTTCTCGCAGCGCCATTCGGTGCTGATCGATCAGGAAGACGAGACCCGCTACACCCCGTTCAATCACCTCTCGCCCGACCAGGGGCACTATGAGGTGATCAACTCGCTGCTGTCCGAAGAAGCGGTGCTCGGCTTCGAATACGGCTACTCGCTGGCCGAGCCGAACGCGCTGACGCTGTGGGAAGCCCAGTTCGGCGACTTCGCCAACGGCGCCCAGGTGTTGTTCGACCAGTTCATCTCGTCGGGCGAGCGCAAGTGGCTGCGCATGTCGGGCCTGGTCTGCCTGCTGCCCCATGGCTACGAGGGTCAGGGCCCGGAGCACTCGTCGGCACGTCTCGAGCGCTATCTGCAGATGTGCGCCGAAGACAACATGCAGGTGGTGTATCCGACCACGCCGGCCAACTACTTCCATGCGCTCCGCCGTCAGCTCAAGCGCGAGATCCGCAAGCCCTTGATCCTGATGACGCCGAAGTCGCTGCTTCGCCACAAGCGGGCGGTCTCGCGGCTCGAAGAGCTCGGCCCCGATACCAGCTTCCACCGCGTGCTGCTTGACGACGCACAGACGCAGCCGGACGACAAGACCAAGCTGGTGGCGGACGCCAAGATCCGCCGCGTCGTGGTATGTTCCGGCAAGGTCTACTACGACCTCTACGACGAGCGCGAGAAGCGCGGCATCGACGACGTCTATCTGCTGCGCGTCGAGCAGCTCTATCCGGTGCCGGTCAAGACGCTGGTGCACGAGCTGTCGCGCTTCAAGGATGCGGAGCTGGTGTGGTGTCAGGAAGAGCCGCGCAACATGGGCGGCTGGCACTTCATCGAGCCGTATCTGGAGTGGGTGCAGAACCAGATCGAAGCCAAGCATCGCCGGCCGCGTTACGTCGGCCGCCCGGCTTCCGCGGCGACTGCGACCGGCTTGATGTCGAAGCACCTGGCGCAGCTCAAGGCGTTCCTCGACGAAGCGTTGCGTTGACGCATCGGGCCGCCGCCTGACGGCGGCCCTTCGGTTTTTCCTGAGTTTGGATCACGGGGCGGGCGCCGGCGCGACAGCCGCGACGCTGCAAAAGGACGAAGACGATGACTGAAATTCGCGTTCCGACGCTCGGTGAATCGGTGACCGAGGCGACCATCGGCCGCTGGTTCAAGAAGCCGGGCGAGGCGGTGGCCGTCGATGAGCCGCTCGTCGAGCTCGAAACCGACAAGGTGACGATCGAAGTGCCGGCCCCGTCGGCCGGCACGCTCGGCGAAATCGTCGCCAAGGACGGCGAGACCGTCGCGGTCGGCGCGCTGCTCGGACAGATCACCGATGGCGCCGCCCCGGCCAAGCCGGCTGCCGCTGCTCCGGCGAAGGCCGCGGCCTCGGCCGCTGCACCGGCTCCGGCGGCTCCGGCCCCCGCGGCTGCTCCCGCCGCCAAGGCTCCGCCATCCGACGCGCCGCTGGCGCCGTCGGTGCGCCGGCTGTCGACCGAGAGCGGCGTCGATGCCTCGACCGTGCCGGGCTCCGGCAAGGATGGCCGCGTCACCAAGGGCGACATGCTGGCGGCGATCGAGAAGGCGGCCTCCGCGCCGACCCCGGTCAGCCAGCCCGCCGCCGCCGTGCAGGTCCGTGCGCCATCGCCGGCCGACGATGCCGCGCGTGAAGAGCGCGTCAAGATGACCCGGCTGCGCCAGACCATCGCGCGCCGGCTCAAGGAAGTTCAGAACACCGCCGCGATGCTGACGACCTTCAACGAGGTCGACATGACCAACGTCATGGCGCTGCGCGCGCAGTACAAGGACGTGTTCGAGAAGAAGCATGGCGCCAAGCTCGGCTTCATGGGCTTCTTCACCAAGGCCTGCGTTCAGGCCCTGAAGGACATCCCGGCGGTGAACGCCGAGATGGACGGCACCGACCTGATCTACAAGAACTACTACCACATCGGCGTCGCCGTCGGCACCGACAAGGGTCTCGTCGTGCCGGTGGTGCGCGACTGCGACGAGAAATCGATCGCCGACATCGAGAAGAGCATCGTCGACTACGGCAAGCGTGCCCGCGACGGTCAGCTCAAGATCGACGAAATGCAGGGCGGCACTTTCACGATCACCAATGGCGGCATCTACGGTTCGTTGATGTCGACCCCGATCCTGAACGCGCCGCAGTCCGGCATTCTCGGCATGCACAAGATCCAGGAACGTCCGGTGGTGATCGGCGGCAAGATCGAAGTCCGCCCGATGATGTATCTGGCGCTGAGTTACGATCACCGCGTGATCGACGGCAAGGAAGCGGTGACCTTCCTGGTCCGCGTCAAGGAGAGCCTGGAAGATCCCGCGCGTCTCGTGCTGGATCTCTGAGACTGGAGTAAGTGCCGGCGGCGCGTCCCTGCGCGCCGCCGCTGACCTTGGGGGAAACGATGCCGCCGATGCCGACCGAGATCACGGTGCTGGGCTGGAGCGTGGTGCTGCTGATCGTGCAGATGTTCCTGGCTTCGATCCCGACGACCATGGAGCTCGGCGGCGACTATCAGGCGGGGCCCCGGGACGAGCCGCGAACGCCGCAAGGCCGCTTCGCCGGCCGCGCGAACCGCGCCTTCCGCAATCTGCTCGAAACCTATCCGGCGTTCGTTGGTCTGGCGCTGGCGTTAGCGGTCACTGGCAAGACCGGCGGCTACGCCGCCACGGCTTCGGTCGTCTGGCTGATCGCCCGCGCATTGTATGCGCCGCTGTACATCATCGAAATCCCGTTCGCCCGCAGCATTGTGTGGTTCGTGTCGCTGCTGGCGCTGATCGCGATGCTGGTCCGGCTGCTGAGCTGAGGCGCCCATGAACGATCGCGTCGTCATCATCACCGGAGGCAGCCGCGGCATCGGCCGCGCCACGGCGCTGGGTTGTGCGAAGCGCGGCTTCAAGGTCGTGATTGGCTACGCCAGCAATTCCGCCGCGGCTGACGAGGTGGTGACCGAGATCGCAGCCAGCAACGGCAAGGCGATCGCGGTGAAATGCGACGTTGGGCACGAAGAGGACATCCTGGCGCTGTTCGCAGCAGCGGACGCCTTCGGTCCGCTCGGCGCGCTGGTCAACAATGCGGGCATCGTCGGCCCGACCGCGCGGGTCGACGAAATGTCGGCCGAACGCATCCAGCGCATCATGGCGGTCAACGTCACCGGCAGCATTCTGTGCGCCCGCGAGGCGGTGAAGCGGATGTCGACCCGGCACGGCGGCCAGGGTGGCGTGATCATCAATTTGTCGTCGGTCGCGGCGAAGCTCGGCTCGCCGAACACCTATGTGGACTACGCAGCCTCCAAGGGCGCGGTCGACTCGTTCACGGTCGGTCTCGGACACGAAGTCGCCGGCGAGGGGATTCGCGTCGCGGCGATCCGGCCCGGCCTGATCGACACCGAAATTCACGCGTCCGGCGGCGATCCGGAACGCGCCCACCGGCTCAGCGTCAACGTGCCGATGAAGCGCGTCGGCCGCGCCGAAGAAATCGCCAACGCCGTCGTCTGGCTGCTGTCGGACGAGGCTTCCTATGTCACCAGCGCCATCTTCGACGTGTCGGGGGGACGATAGTCGCTCCGGCGCCAACTCACAGGATTGATCTATGGCCACCTACGATCTCGTCGTCATCGGTACCGGCCCCGGCGGCTACGTCTGCGCGATCCGCGCGGCACAGCTCGGCCTCAAGGTGGCGGTGGTGGAAAAGAACCCGACGCTCGGCGGCACCTGCCTCAATGTCGGCTGCATGCCGTCGAAGGCGCTGCTGCACGCCTCCGAGCTGTTCGAGGAAGCCGGGCATTCGTTCGCCAAGATGGGCATCGGCGTGTCGGCCCCGAAGCTCGATCTGCCGGCGATGATGAACTTCAAGCAGCAGGGGATCGACGGCAACGTCAAAGGCGTCGAATACCTGATGAAGAAGAACAAGATCGACGTGCTGGCCGGCAAGGGCAAGATCCTCGGCACCGGCAAGGTCGAGGTGACGGGTGCCGACGGCAAGGCCACCAGCGTCGAGACCAAGTCGATCGTGATCGCGTCCGGCTCGGCAGTGGCTCAGCTCAAGGGCATCGAGATCGACGAGAAGCGCGTGGTGTCGTCGACCGGGGCGCTGTCGCTCGACAAGGTGCCGGGCAAGCTGATCGTGGTCGGTGCCGGCGTGATCGGACTCGAGCTCGGCTCGGTGTGGCGCCGTCTCGGCGCCGAGGTCACCGTGGTCGAATTCCTCGACCGCATCCTGCCGGGCATGGACGGCGAGGTGGTCAAACAATTCCAGCGCATCCTCGAAAAGCAGGGCTTTGCATTCAAGCTCGGCGCCAAGGTCACCGGCGTCGACACCTCGGGCGCGAAGCTCGCCGTGAAGGTCGAGGCGGCGGCCGGCGGCAATCCGGAGACGCTGGAAGCCGACGTCGTGCTGGTTGCGATCGGCCGCGTTCCCTACACCGAAGGCCTCGGCCTGAAGGAAGCCGGCGTTGCGCTCGACGAGCGCGGCCGGGTGGTGATCGACGATCACTTCGCCACCAGCCTTAAGGGCGTGTACGCGATCGGTGACGTGGTGCGCGGTCCGATGCTGGCCCACAAGGCGGAGGACGAAGGCGTCGCGGTCGCCGAGCTGATCGCCGGCAAGGCCGGCCACGTCAATTACGATGTCATTCCGGGCGTGGTGTACACGACGCCGGAAGTGTCGAGCGTCGGCAAGACCGAAGAGGACCTCAAGCAGGCCGGCGTCGTCTATACGGTCGGCAAATTCCCGTTCACCGCCAACGGCCGCTCCAAGGTCAACCAGACCACCGACGGCTTCGTGAAGATCCTGGCCGACGCCAAGACCGACCGCGTTCTCGGCGTTCACATCATTGGCCGCGAGGCCGGCGAGATGATCCACGAGGCGGCCGTGCTGATGGAGTTCGGCGGCTCGGCCGAGGATCTGGCCCGCACCTGCCACGCCCATCCGACCCGCTCGGAGGCCATCAAGGAAGCCGCCCTTACGGTCGGCAAGCGCGCCATCCATATGTGACGGAGAGCCGGCCTTGGCCGGCGCGACGGATGGTGGCGTGATGAAAGGTCGATTGTGGCAGCCCCTGTGGGTGCTGCTGGCGGTTCTGTTCCTGATCGAGACGTGGTCCCAGAAC